>NZ_CP043640.1 GCF_014217605.1 Sphingomonas sp. NBWT7
GCGCGCTACGGGCCGCAACCGCACCCTGCTTACCCGCTATCAAGGACTGGCAAAGGCCCCCGACTATATCACTGCGCTCTTTTCCGACATTTCGATGCGGAGTGCGGTCGCGCTGACCCAGGCCGCAAAGACGGACGATGCGGCAACACGAGCCTTCGTGGCCAACACCGCGGCCGAGGACATGACGGTGCTGGCGTGCGAGAAGTTTGCGCGCGACGTCGGGGCGAAGAAGACGCCTGCCCCTGCCCCTGCCCCTGCCCCTGCCCCTGCGTCTGTACCGGCGATCGAAGGTGCCGAGGGAGATACACCGGACGCTACTACGCCCGAGATAGCGCAGGACACCGATCCGGTTTCCCCGCCGTCGACGGATGAGATCAGGGATGACGAGGCCAACCGCGCGCTTGATGAGACACCCGTTTCGTCGGAATTGAGCGTGGCGCCGATCGCAGCCGACAGCCCCACGCCACGATCATCGCCCAGGACCAAACCTGCCAAACCTAAGGTGGAGCGCCCCACGATCGAGATTGACGGGAAGCGCGCGATGGTCGTCGAGGCGCTGTTGCACTTCGACGGTGAAGAGCAACCGCGAATTGTGAGCTGGCGCTGATCGCGCCGCCATAGCTGAGAGTGCCGGTGAGAGCCGACGCTCGCACTTAGGGCCAATCCTTTCCTTCCGCGACTTCATCGCTTCCGAGAGGATCGGGGTGTGCCACGTGGCACACGTGAGAGCAGAATTTGGTGGGAGTTGTTTAATGGGAGCAGAATTTGGTGGGAGTTGTTTAATGGCAGGATAGGTATTGCGGCGTTTGTGGTATTACATTATCCCTCCGGTGCATGTCATCGACGCCGCAGCTTGCATCCCCCACCAAGGAGACAGCGATGTTGACGGCGCGTGTCGATCGCGAGCTGCTGGCTGCGTTCGACGCGCTTGCGGAGGGCAGGGGAGGGCGGAGCGCCTTGCTCCGGACCGTGCTGCAACAGTCGTTGCGGCACGTCGCAGATGCGCCGCGGATTGCGCCTCGCGCCGATAGCGCCGGCAATCGCGTTTCGCTTCGCTTCACCGACGCCGAAACCGCTGTTCTCGATCATCGTGCCGCCGATCGCGGCATCGATCGCGCAGGCTGGATCAAGGCGCTCGTCCGCCGGCATCTTGCCTTGAAGGCGAACGTCGACGACGGGATGCGTGATGCCGTCGCGCCGATCCGGATGCAGCTTCAGCGCATCGGCCGGAACCTCAATCAGGCGATGAAGGCTGGTAACGCCGCGCTGATGGCCGATAGCGGCTTGCAGATTGACCGCGAGCTTCGCCGGATTGCCGACATGCGGGAGGAGATCAACGAGCAGATCACGGCACTAGGCGACGCGCTACGCGGTGACGCCGCATATTGGCGGGTTGCCGACTAATGCCGTTCGGAGATCGCGAGGATGAGCTTTGGGAGGCAATGAAGCCACGCTTCAAGCCTCGCACCGTAAGCGATCCGAACATCAGATATGCCCGGCACCTGGTCAACGGCACCGGCCCCTTCGCCGCTTCTGCTTCCAGTCCGGCGCCGACCGCCAACGACGCCAGGGCCACCCTCGCGCGTGTCGTCAGGCGTACACCCGAGGTCGTGGTGAAAGTCACCGGCAGAAAAAAGGGCGCGAGGCATCTTGGCGCGCACCTCGACTATATCGGCCGCCACGGCGATGTCCCGCTTGAGACGAGGGACGGCGAGCAGATAACCACCAAGGCCGACGCGGAGCGGATCGCGGACGAATGGTCCGACGCGCTCTATTGGCGCCAAGGCACCACCGTATCGGCCGTGGCGATGGTGTTTTCGATGCCGGCCGGGACCGATCCCAAAACCGTCAAGCAGGCGGTGCGGGAAGCGGCCGAGCGCATGATCGGCGACAACCACGATTATGTCATGGCGCTCCACACGGACACCGATCGGCCGCACGTCCACCTTACCGTTCAGGCCGAGGGCCTGGACCGCAAGCGGTTCGATCCGAGGCGCGAGGATCTGTTTCGGTTTCGCGAGGCGTTCGCCGAGGCACTACGCAGCCGCGGCGTCGAGGCAGAGGCGACGCCCCGCTACACCCGCGGCCAGGGCAGGGCAGGGACCAGCATGGCCCTCACCCAATTGCGCGCGCGAATACGCAGCGGAGCGTCGAGGCAACCGACCGAGGCCGATCTACGCCAAGCCCGCGAGGCCATGCAGATCGCGCTCGGTAAGGCGCAGCAACCACCATTCGTCTCCAAAACGCGCGACCGCTGGACCGAGACCAAGCGGAAGTATGAAGCAGCGGCCCAGCGGCTCGACCGCACCGGCGATCGGGATGATCGCAGGCTCGCGCGCGATGTGCGCCAGTTCATTCAGGAGCGGGCCGACATAGAAACGATCCCCGATCGGATGCTGCGGGATGCGGAGAAGCGCGTCAGGGACGCGCAGGCACGTGCGAAACCTGATCGGCAGCCCGACATGGGTGTGCCACGTGGCACACCCCCGGCACCAACTCGACGGCGATGATTTGAAGATCGGCGGAAATATGCTTCCGGTGGCGAAGGGCAGCTAGCTGCCCCTCGTTCATGAGAAAGGGTCTCGCGCGGTACGACGACGGATATGCTCTCGGGTAATATCGAATGTATCGGCTGTCTCGGAGCCTTGGCGCGCGGTACGGCGATCCGCTTCCGCACCAATTCGCTGCAAAGAATCAGCCAAGGCATCCATAGCCTCGGCGCGCTCGCCCGGCCGTAAGCGGCAACGCTGAAAAAAGCCTTCAATCAAGTTTGGCACGTGCTTGCGGATAAACACTGCCCAATCGATGGCGTCGCCGTCCAACTCTCGATGAGCCGCCGCGTTGAGAAACTTCCGGCAGCTTCGACGTGCAATCGCTATTTCGCTCGCGATTTCGTCCGCCTCAATTATCGCCTTCTCCCATGCCGCTTCCAACTCCCGATCGGGATCTGGTCGAAAACTAGCTCGACGGAGGAAGAACCAGCGAGACTGCGCTGACCCCGTCCTTATCTTATTGGACACTGGTTCGGTTGGGGTTCGAGGCGGGAGAGTAACAGTCGTTGGCTTCGACCCAGACCGCAACGAGCGAATAAAGAAAACAGGAAACAATAGGAGACCGCCAAGAACACCTACGACGGTTCCAAGACCGTCGTCGAAATACGAACCGCCTGCATAGAGCAGCGCACCACCAATCACCGCGCAGAGCGCAGCTGTGAACAGCCCTTCGATCGCCCGACCAATCCAACTCAGACCGCGGTTGATCGCGGTCTCCTGCCGACCAGCGCGCGCAAAAATCATGATGACGCCAATGGTGGTAAGCACCCCGATCATGACAACTACCAGCCGCGCCATGATCGATTTAGCCCGTCTCGCCAGCAAGGAACATCAGCGGCTCGCTTGTCTCATGCCGCGCTCGTTCGAGCCAGTGCCGTCCCGAAATGCCGCTCTGCTCAAGCCGACGCAGAGTGATGGGAGTCGAGCTTACGACGGCATCGCGCTCCCGTAACGAGGCGGCGGTCACTTCAACATCGGATCGCACCCGTTCAGCGTGAACAGCATATCGGCTATCGCCCGGTGAAATGCCTTCCTCGCGCAGACGGGCGGTGAGCAAGCTCGCAGCGCCGATCGGCGCGGTAATCTCTTCAAACTCACGGGCAAAAGATTCGCTTGCCAGGTAAGCGGCTCCCGCGTCGCCGGCGGCCAGCCGACACGCCGTGCGGTTCGCGCCCGCAAGCGCGAAGGCTTCGATGAACGGTTCTACCGTTCCGATTTCCTCAGTTTCGCTCACGATACGCCGGATGCGACGCGAAAATCTGTTCTGTATCCCATGCAGTTCCTGAGCGACCGATCGCCATTGTGGCTCAGGATCGCCGAGATACCATGCTTCGTCCATCTGCTCGCATGCGGTGCGTAGGCGATCAAAATCCTCCCGCACATATTCATGCCGAAGTTCATCGATGCTCCGCGCCATTCGATCGAGTCTTGCATCAAGAGCTGCGACCTGATCGCTGACATGGCCGATCTTCTGCGAAAGAATCGCAAAACCGGCTACCGATACGCCGATCCCTACCGCGCTCACTGCCAGTGACGCGAGCTGAAGCGACTGGAGTGTCGCAACCGCAGCTTTGATTTGCTCATTCTGCGCAATGGCGATGCCCTGCATTCCGACCTGCGCTACTTTGGTCACGGCACCGACGATCATGGCAGGGGGGCCACCGGTAGCCATTCCAAGCACACTGCCGACATGGGGAGCCGCTCCCTTGAGCATCATAGAAGCGGCTTGCTGTGCTACGGCCGTCTCCTGAACGTGGCTGACAATTCCGGCTTGCCCATGACGGAACAGAAGCGCGCCGACACGATAGACGGTGCCAGCAGCAAAATCGCTACGCAGGGCCTCAGGAACGCCCATCAGGATCGCGTCATCCAGCATTGTTCTCAATTCTTTCTAGGGCAGCCGCCGCGGCCGTTTGGATGACAATCGTGAGGCTAACGAGCAGCGAGGGGGTCGTGGATTTTGGCACATCATTGAGTACCGCAGCATCAATGTGATTTCGTACCCGAACACGCATCCTAGCTGTCCGTTTCTCCTTGATGCGGCTGGTCTGAAGAACCCCCGTCGCAAGCCCCGCGCCAGCGACGGCGATCCCAGTTAACAAGATAGGTGCGCTAATGGCGCTGGTTGCCACCATTCCGAACATTACGGCTCCAGAAACGACTGCAAAACTGGGTAACGCCGCAGCAATACCCACGCTTCCTAGTATTGGAGCGAGCCCAGCAATCAGGTCCAGCTCGCTAGTTAGCTTGTTGGTTTCGACAGGTGTTCCGCCAAGGGTCGCCTCAAGCGCAAGATGGTGCTCGATAATATGGTCGAGTTCTAATTGAGCCTCGCGGATCAAGCGTTGAACTGCCTCGTTGACCGCTCCAGCAACGATAGGGTCTATCTCGCGGGTGACGAACGCGTCTGTCTCGGTGAGGACGCTGTGCCAACTGACCGCGGCCAACCGCGCTTCGATTAAGGGCCAAGCGTCCTGGCACGCGCGGTGAAGTGCGAGTGTGGCGGCTATGATATGCCGGTCACGCCATTCTAGAACAGAGCGACGCTCTTCGATCGACGACGCGGCGATGTTTAGGTTCATGAATTTCCATTCGGCGTCTCGATACGGGCGCGATGGTGCACCATCTGGCAGGCACCTGCCGAGGGCAAGGGATTGTCGCTCAGACGAGCGTAATGGCTTGAACGACGGCCTTCTCGAACATCCCGCACGTCGATCGCTAAGGCATGCCGGCTCGCCAAACTGAGCGAGGTGTTGGCACAAGGCAAACCGACCTAAGGCAGAACGTCATATCATGGGCCTAGCCGTCCGAGGTGTGCCACGTGGCACACCCCTCAACGATGAAGATCAGCATCGTCAGCGTCCTCCGATCGAGCGGGACTTCTGCAATATCTGATCCTGTGCCATTTCGCGGACACGCTGCGCTTGTTGCTGCTTCACCTCGATGCCGGCGATCCGCTCGCCGCGGCTGATCCGAGCCGCCACGTCCTCTTTGCGCTCAGCCACGAACTCGCGTTGCTTCACGGGCTGGCCCGGGAATCGCCCTTCTGCGACCGTCGTGGCGAATGCGACGTGGCTTTGCGCCTTGCGCAGCTCGGGGTCTTTCGCGTTCTGAACGTCGGTCTGCCGGCGAAACCGCTCGGCCAGATCGACGCGCGGGTCGACCTGTTCTTTGCTATCACGAGCCTGGTTAGCGGTGCGGGGCGTCGGTTGCTTCACCCCCGACACCCCGGCCTGCCGGGCCTGTTCGCGATCGGCAGCGGCTTTGGTTTTCTCGTCGGGCTGATACCCGTCGATCTTGATCCCTTGCGCCGAGGCGGCAAGATAGGCGGCGCGCTTGAACTCTTCGTCGCCGGTGATTTTGAGCGACGTCCACCCGTTTTCCGTCGCGAGCCTCACAAGGTCAGGCAGTGACTCCGGACCCTTCGCCTTGATGCGATCGGGGGTTATCGTCGCGATCGGCTCTTTGTCGTGCGCGCTGCGATAGAGCTTGTTGCCGACGCGCAGGAAGCGGGACTCAAGGTCGGCCGGGACTTCCATCGGCCGCCTACGACGGTGGTCGCCCTCGATGCCGGTGCCGGCAGCTTCGACCTTCTCAACCATGTCACCGCTCCTGTTCGATTACACCAACGACTTCGTTTCCGCGCTGCTCGGCCGACACGTCGATGAGCATGTCGGGATGGTCTTCCGTCACGACGCAATCCATCGCAAACGACAGCGGGTCCGGGTCGGTGAGCTGGTCGAACGTCGGCATCGCGCACTCGGGAAGATCCTCGTCATCGCGAACCGTCTTCGGGATAGGTGGCACCACTGGCGCCGCCATGACGCGGCTGCGAAACAGCCCGTCCGCATAGAACCGTATCTTGTCCCCGTGGATTGGCGGGATGCCGCCTCGCAGCAACAGCAGCTCGCCGTCCGGAAACTGCATCAGCTCTTGCGGGAGCAAGAGGGCGCGCCGCTGGTCCGACATGGACTTGGAGCGGTTTGCCAGGATGCCGTGGATCGTGAGCGACTTCGTGACGGATTCCTGCCCGACATAGCCGATGCGCTCCGACAGCTCGTTCGCAACGCGCAGCTCTTTCGGTGTGAACGCGACCTCGACACCGCAGTTGGCAACGATTTCGTTCGCGACATGCTCGCCATAGACCGCGCGGAGCTGCGATCGGGACTGAATGACCGGCAGGAGGCGGATGCCGTAACCGGCGACGTAGGAGAAGGCGCTGGCGATCACTTGCGCGCGGCCGATCCGGGCGAACTCGTCGAGGATGACGAGAACTTGGAGCGGCGTTTCGCTATCCGGCAGATCACGCACGTTCAGGTCGATGAGCTGTTGGAACAGGAGATTGTAAAGCGGCGCGACGCGATCCAGCTCGTCGGGAGACACGCCCAGGTAGATCGACATGGGCTTGGTGCGCAGCTCGCGCAGATCGAAGTCGCTTTCTTCGGTTGCGGCATTGACACGCGGGTTGAGCCACAGGCTCAATTTCGACGTGACAGTCTGGACGATGCCGGCGAACGTATTGTCCGCTCCCGACGTGAAGTCGGCGAGAGCGTTCCGGCAACCTTGCGACAGATCGAGCGCACGATCGTCGAGAACCTTGCGGAAATAGCCGCGCGTGTCGCCGGTCGTCATCAGGCGATAGATCGCGCCGATGGTGAACGGCAGATCGGCAACCGCAAGGTATGCGCCGACACCTACGAACGCGGTCCGTGCCGAATCCGTCCAGAACGGTTCCCCCCGCTCGGGTGCCACGAATAGCATGGTCGCGATCTTCTGCAGCTCGATCACCACCTGGTCGGGATCGGTGCGATCAATATAGCCGAGCGGATTATAACGGGCCGTGCGGCCTTCCGGGTCGGTCGGGTTGAAGAGATAGACGGCCTGCCCGAACTTTTGCCGGAAGCCGGCCGTCGCGTCCCAATTCTCGCGTTTCACATCGAGGACGACAACCGATGCCTGCCACGACAGGAGGTTAGGGATGACGATGCCGACGCCCTTGCCCGAGCGGGTAGGGGCCTCGACGATGCAATGCTCGCTACCGCCGAAGGTAAGGAACTTCCCGCCTTTCTTGCCGACCACGATGCCGTTGTCTGCGCGAAATCCGGCGCGACGGATTTCCCCTTCCTTGGCGAAGCGAGCGGCCCCGTGGAGCGGGGGCTTCTGTTTCAGGAGCCACCACAGCATGATTCCGGTCAGCACCAAGCCGACGACCATGCCAGCGCCGAACGCCTTCAACACGACCGGATCGTGCCGATAATACCAGAAGAAAGCCGGCATCTTTAACGGATCGAACTTCGCGCTTGGAAGCCCGAGATAGATCCACGCGACGACGCTCGCGACGAAGAAGGCGAGGACGATCGCGACCGGGATGCCGGCCGCGAGGATGGTGCCTCGTCTAGGCTGCATGACGCCCTGCAGGGTCATAATAGATCTCGGTCATGCGAAACTCGCCGTCGACCTTCTTCATCTGGACCACGACATCGACGAGGATTTTCAACAGCGAGCGTATGTCGTCGCGGGCTAGGTCCGCGCCGCCCTCACTTTCCTTCACGAGCAGCGTCAGTTGCTCGAACGCTAGCTCGGCCGAGTCCGCGTGAATGGTGGTGATCGAGCCGGGATGGCCGCTGTTGACGTTGCGCAGATAGAAGAACGCGGTGCCGTCCCGAAGCTCTTGGAGCAGGATGCGATCGGGCCTCATGCGCAGCGCGCTTTCCAGCAGCTCCTTGGCCGTCACCTTGGCGGTGCCGGTGCCGTCCTTGCTGTAGATCATGTGGACGACGTTCTTGTGCGGCACGACCAGCTCGCGCGTGTCCTCGATCGTCAAAAGACGTTCGTTTTCGGGAATAAGCTGGATCAACCCTTTGGAGAACGTCGTCTTGCCCGAGCCGGTCGCGCCGGAGATGAGAATGTTGAGCCGGCTACGCACCGCCATCTCGAAGAACTCGACATGCCGACCGGCGTGGAGCAGCCCCAAGAGCCGTTCTTCGACCGTGCTGACCCGCTTGCTGGCAACTTTCGTATCGGTGAACAGGCCGCTTGCCTCGAAATCCTGCATCGAGAGCGTCTTCGTCGACGGCTTCCGAACCGTGATCGACACGGTGCCATCCGGCACGACGGGCGGCATGACGAGCTGGACGCGCTCGCCGGTTGGGAACACCGTCGAGCAGATCGGGTTCTCGCGCGTCACATCCTGCGAAGTGAAGGCAGCCGCAGCGCGCGCCAGTTGGTTGAGCGCATCGAGCGTTAGATCGTCCTCGCGCTCCCAGGTCCACCCGCCTTTCCGCTCCACGCCGATCAGCGTCGGTTCGTTGATGACGACTTCCGTCACCCCTTCATCATCGAGATAGCGGCGCAGCGGGCGCACGGCGTGATCGAGGATCGCCGTGTTGCGGAAGGCTGCCACGGTCATCGGAGACCGAGCCCGTAAACCTGCGAGAAGTCGAAATCCTTGGCGACGGTGATCGCCATCTCGGTCCCTTGATTGACGCGGACGATCGGCCGGATTTGCTGCGTGTCCTGTAGCACCTGCGACGTCGTGTCGCCGGGGGTGCGGAACACGGTCGACCCTTGCGGGCTGACAGCCTGGCCGGCAATCTGCCCGCCCGCGTCGAGAACGCTAAACAGCATCGCCGCCCCGAACCGCTGCCAGAAAAACCGATCGATCTTGCCGGTGATCCCGGCGCGGCCGAGGGAGTCCGACGCCGGCGAGCCAATTTCGATCGCCACGCCCCGCGGCGTGACGGCCCGCGTCCATATCGCGAACAGCCGGTTTTGCCCGCGCTGCAATCCCCCTTGATACTCGCCAAAGACGCGCGTGCCCTTCTCGAGCAGCACGACTCGGCCGTTGTCCGAGTAGATGTCGCGGGGGATCACGCACGTCGTGTAGCCGGGGACGGTGCTGTCCATCGCGGTCTGGAGGGTGCAGGGGATGATGGCCCCGGCCGTGACGAGGTAGTTGCGATCACCGATCATCCGCGCCGTGGCGGTTCCGATCGCCGAAGTTTGCTTGAGGGTATCGAGGGCCGTCGCCTTCGGAGCGGCGTTCTCGCCGTCACCTTGTGCGGCGCCAATGCTGCCCGCGGCACCCTGACTGCGGCCAATGCCTTGATCGCCGTTATAGGCAATCAGCGTTGATCGCCGTGCATTGTCGCGTAGCGAACGCGCCTCGTTCGCGCGGCGCTCCGCTTCGGTCGCTTCCCGAGTTTGCTGGTGTGGTGCCGTCGACGAGCCATAGGGGGTGATGGGCTGGCCATCGGGGCCGATCGCCGGGACTTGCTCGCCGGCGAGT
This sequence comes from Sphingomonas sp. NBWT7, assembly GCF_014217605.1. Classification (NCBI taxonomy): domain Bacteria; kingdom Pseudomonadati; phylum Pseudomonadota; class Alphaproteobacteria; order Sphingomonadales; family Sphingomonadaceae; genus Sphingomonas; species Sphingomonas sp. NBWT7. The sequence continues at coordinate 9,841 of NZ_CP043640.1, forward strand.
TGCACCGGCGCGTTTGGATCGCGCGGTGCCGTCGCCAGTGTTGGCGCAATCACCGTATTGGGATCGTAAGGCGCTTCGACTGCGGCGGGTGCTTTCTTCGGTTGAATCACTTGCTGGTTACCCGCGCCCGTGACGAGCGTCAGCACCGTAAAGATACCGGCAGCGCCGAGCGCCGCGCCGACGATCACCTTCTTGTTATCCCATTGCGAGGCGTTGAGGGACGGGATGCGGCTCGGCCGATCGGCCGCGGGCGTGCGGTCGATCTCGCCCATGTCGGGCGTTGCATCGACGTCGAATCTCTTGTCGGACACGTCAGTTCTCCGTCGTGCGTTCAACGACTTCCGAGGCCGTGTCTGTCTTGGGATCGCGGCCGTAGAAGTTCGGGCTTTCGTTGTAGATGCACAGCACCACTTTACCCCGACGCAGGCGCATCTCTTTGTAGACGCCGTGGACGACCACGAACTCGTCGCGCACATCGAATGAGGCCGTCGCCTCGCTGCCGTCCGGATTGACGGTGAAGATGGCGGGGATCTCGCGCTGGTTCGGGAAGCGCAGTACCGTGAATTGTCCGTTGTCGCTGACCTCGGAAGGTTGAAGCGCCGTCGAGCCCTGGACTTTGTAATTCAGGTTCCGTTTGCCTTCGAGAACACCAATGTCGAGTGCGGACTTGATCGCGCCGTTCTGCGCGGCGAGGGCGGCCGTGAGCTGTGCGCGCTGCTGCGCCAGACGCGCTTGCAGCGCCTCATATTCGGGGTAGCGCAACCGGACCTTGAAGAAGGTCCCGGGAGCGCGCGCGCCGGCAACGGCAGAGAGCTCGAAGGTGTAGTTGCGCTTGGTGCCCTGGAAATCCGTCACCACGATCAGGTTCGTCGCACCGGCACGCTCGCGCGGCTTTACGAACAGCGAATTGTCGGCCGGCGCGACCTCCCAAGACACGGTATCGCCCATTGCGACGAACTTGATGACTTCGCCGGGGGCGAACTCGATCTGCGTCGCCGTCCGGAACGCGCTCCGGATTTGGATCACGTTGCCGTCGGTATAATTAACCTCGCGGATGCGGGCGTCGGCACCGAGCGAACGCGGCGTCTGTTCCGCTAGCGCCGGCAGCGGAGACAGCGCGCCGATCGCCGCGGCCAGGAGCAGGATGGGTTTCATCGCGTCGGAACCTCCGCATCAGCTCGGTAGGACTTCACTTGAAACCCGAGCGGGTTGGCATACCGGCCGGCTTCCGTTTCCGGCTTCGACAGCACATCGAACGTGATCGTTGCGATGGCGGGCGTCTCGATCACCTGCTGGTCGCGCTGCAACCGCTTTACGAAGCGGACCTGAGCGACGTTAGGCGAGATGAAGGCAACGGAGCGGATCGCCACGAACACCGCGTCGTTGGCGGTGAGCTGGTTTTGCGGCGAGTCAGGATTGTCCTTCCTGTAGAAAGACGTCCAGCGGTTCTGTTCCTCGCGCGTCGAGAGGGCCAGCACCTTGCGGTAGAACTCTTCCCGGGCTTGCGGAATCCACCCCTCGCGTGTTCGCACATAGTCGGCGAGAAAATACTTTCGGATCGCCTCGTCATAGGTGATCGATTTATCGCCGCGGAGCCCTTGAGCGACTTCGGTCGCGCCGGTCGATTTATCGACGGTGACGACGTAGGGAACGACGGTCTTGAGCGGCGAAAGCGCCATGACCGATCCGACACTGACGATCGCCAACGCGCTAGTCACGCCGGCTACGATCCAGGCCACACGTCGCGAGCGGGTTGCGGCGACGAACCTATCCCGATCCCAGCTTTCCGCTTCCGCGAAATACGCCTTGAGGTCTTCTTCTTTGTCTTTGACACCGATCGCCATGTCAGCAGCTCGCGTATGAGGTCGGAAGGGCCGCTGTGGGGCCGGCTCCAAGCCCTATGGCGCCGATCGCCGGGACCTTGCCGCCTTGCGACGTGTCCGGCTCTTGCGGAGCCGGCGTCGCGCTCGCCGGGGGGAACAGGTTGGTCGTGGGAGGGGCCGACGGAGCTGGCGCACTTTGAGGGCTAGGTGTGCCACGTGGCACACCCGCCCCATTTGACGAGACGGCAACAGCGGGGGCGGAGCGATCCGGCAGCGTCGGGAGGATTGTGCCGTATAGATTTGCGGGCCGCTTCTGCCGCCCGTTGCAGCGAGGCAGCTTGTCATCTTTCGCCGCCGCGGCCGGAACGGATGGGGTGAGACTCGCGAGAGCGAGAACCGTCAGGGCAGAGCCGAACTTCATTCTCAATCTCCTGATTTAACTTGTGCGGCGAAGAGTACCGCCCCCACCGCCCCCGGCGCTGGCGCGGCCCCTCGCGAAAGCGGAACTCGCTATCCTGCCCGGCGCGGCCGACAGCGCCCGACCGGCGGCCGGGATGATGTTGCCGGTCGCGGCGTGAGCGAATTGCGTAGCAAGGGAGGCACCACCACCACCAAGGCCAGCAGCGAGGCCCGGTATCTGGAGGAAGAAGAAGAACCCCAAGATGTAGAAGGCGATGGCCTTCACCGCGATTGCGACGATATCGGTATTACCCGCTGTCGCTTCCGTGATGAACGTCTCCCCGGTTTGCTGGATGAAGACGGTCAGAAGCAACGCGAACGCCACGAGCATCACGTAGCTAATTACCGATCCGAGCCAAGCGAAGAAGAACGACCTTGTGGACTCGAAAAGCAGAGCAGCAACGAAAAGCGGGCCGACCACAGCGAGCAGCGCTAGTGCAAAAAGCGCGAACGCGCAGATCGTAAAGCCCAGGGCGGTCGCCAGAAGGGCAAGAACCATGATGACTAGGCAATAAACGCCAGTGAAGAATATCTCGATGATGTTGTTTGGCATACCGATCAGGTTTCGACCCGCAGCAGCGGTCCTCATGTCCTGAATCTGCGTGATGCGATCGACCGTTTGTGCCGACCCCTTGACGATATTGTCGAAGAAGCCGCCGAGGCCGGTGACGTTGGGACCACCCACGGCGTTGGCGACGTCCTGAGGAAGGCCGTTCATCGTGAAGAGGCTGATAGATGCGCCGTAGAGCGTGGTTACAGCGAACACTAGAGCCGCCAACTTCATCCCCCGGAACACGAACTCGCGGAATGGATAATCGACGGCACCTCGCAGGATCGCGATGCCAAGGAGAATGATATAGATGGTGACGCCGACCCGAAGCGGCCCGGAAATCCAGCCGACCATGCCGGAGTATGCAGCAATAATGCCAGCAAGAGCATTATTCAGCGCATCGAACATCCGAGTAAAGACGTCATTACCCACGTCAATCGTCCTTAAAAAACGCGCTGAGGCGACGAGCTAGATGCCCATCTCCTTCCGAAACTTTGCTCTTTGCTCGGTCGATCGAATATATTCGTTCGCACCTTCCGCGTTGTTGCAGTTGGAGACGATGACCGAAGGCCATGATCCCACGGGCCGTTGTGATTGCTTCCATGCCGCGCAGACTGAATTGATCGTCTGCAACTCAGCTCGATGCGCGATCAGGTATTGAGTATCGCGTAGGGGAAGATCGGAGCGCAGCCCCGATGCGTCCTGCTCCTTTTCTGATTGTGTGCAGGCCGCCAGCCCGCATACGAGCGCGAGGGGGAGGGCAAGGCGCGGGAAACGGGCCATCAGTTCAGGCCCATGTCCCGACGGAACGCGGCGCGGCTGTCCTGCTGCGAAGCAAGATACTTCTGGTAATCGCCTTCCGCCTTCGCGCGTCGTTGAATCTCGATCGCTTGAAGCGCCAGTTGATCGTTCATCATTTGCGCCTGTTCGAGCTGGAGCCGCGCCGTCATATCGGCGCGCTCGGCTGCCGAGGTCGATCCATTGAGGCGGGTACGAAGCTCTTCCAGGCCCTCGCGCCGGCTCGTCACAGCATCGCCGACGTTGCTCGCGAGACCGGTAGTTACGGCCGCCTCTCGCGCACCTTGTTCTGATGCCGCGCGCTGCTCGGCTGTGGCCGTTGGCGAGACGCGGCCGATCAAATCCTGATAAACTTCGCTCGCCTTGCCGCGCAGCCCGCCTACGACGTTGAGATCGCCGCTGGTGTAGCCGCCAAGGCTGTTAGACGACACGTTGCTGGTGCGTAGCACGTCGCTCTTCAGGCGGTTGGCGATGTTGCCAATGTCGGTCGCTTTGTTGAGATCCTGGTAGAGTTTCTGCGCTTCCTGGATTTGAGCGGCGCCTTGCTGGAGAACCTGCACGCCCTGCCGGACCTGTTCGATCTGCTGGACGATCGACGACGTGTCGATAACCGGAATGCCCTGCGCGTGCGCCGACCCGGCGAGCATGGACGCTGATCCTGCCAGCGCGACGGCAAAAACCTTCAAGTTACGCATGTCCCTTCTCCTTCTCAGCTTGGACGACGACGTTTGTGGAATACGGGGAGCCAGGCCGCAGGATCGGGGCCGAACTCCGCTGCTGCCGCGACGGCGATCGACGTCGTTTCGGCGCGACCTGACAGCACCGCCAACTCGTCATCGAGTCCAGTCAGGTCCAACTCGACCACGACGCTGTCATGGCCTTGCTTGACGAGGAACTTGCGGGATTCTGGCGACAATTCTTCGCGGATGAGCTGATATTCCGCGTCCGTAAGTGAGAAGCCCTCAACATAGTCGCGGCGCGCGCCCTTGGGATTGGGGAGCATCACCTGCGTCGCGACCTGTTCGAGGATTGAGTGCGCAATGTCGCTCTTGAGCGCATCGGCCGGCGACTGCGTGGCGAACACCATCATCGCGTTGCGTTTGCGGTATGTCTTCAGGCCGTCTTGCGCGAAGCCCCGGAACGCTTCGTCCTGTAGCGCCTTCCAGAACTCGTCGATGGCGATGATCGTCCGCTCGCCGGTCAGCATCTTGTCGATGCGATGGAATAGGTAGAGCATCAGCGGTGCGCGGATCTCGGCATTGTCGAGGAAGTCCGTCATGTCGAACCCGATGAACCGCGCGTCGAGCGTCATTTCGTCCGCTGCGTTGTCGAACACCCACCCCATCGCACCGCGCGAAGTCCACTTCTCGAGACGGGCGCCGATGCCGCTAGCGTCCGCCATGCCGAGCATGGTCCGCAGCGCATCGAGCGATCGATCCTCGCGAGGCAGCCGCATCACCGCGGCCACACCCTCGTCGATCATCCGCTCTTCCTGAACCGTGATCGGGCGCTGTTCGGCACGGACGAGCTGGCGCACCCACAGCGACAGCCAAGCGCGATCCTCCGCATTGTTTTCGAGCGCCTTGAGCGGCGCGAAGCCCGTTGGTGTGCCGTTGACGAGCGTCAGATACGTGCCGCCCGAGGCCAGGACGAAAATCTGCGCGCCGCGATCCTTGTCGATGAATATCTGGCGGGCGCCCGTCTTCTCGGCTTGCGCCATGAGGAAGTTGACGATGACCGTCTTGCCCCCGCCAGTGGGGCCGACAACCAGCGTGTGACCGATGTCGCGCTTATGGAAGCTGAAGAAGTAGGGGCTGCGCGCGCTCGTTTTCATCAGCGCGATCGCATCGCCCCAATGATTCCCGGCAGCGAGGCCGGCAGGGTAGGTGTGGAACGGCGAGAACGCCGCAAAATTGAGTGACGTGATCGGCGCCGGCCTTGCCCGCCACGCGAAATTGCCGACGAGCTGGCTCCAATACGCGGCTTCCAGCGCAGCGCCCTCGCGCGCCGCCACCATGCCGGTGTCGGCGAGCGCGGCACGCGCGATCGACAGGTTGTCGCGCAGCCCCTTGAGGCTGTCCGAGTACACCGCGAGCGTGAAGTGATGATCGCCCAGGACGAAGCGGTTGGACATGAGATCGTCCGCTGCGTCGACGAGATCGAGCATCTGACTGACAGCCCGATCGTCGGCATTCTCCAACTGCTTTTGGCGCAGCCGGAACCGCTCCGACGCCGCGGCGCGGCCGAGGAAGGTGAAGGATTGCGTCAGCACGAACCCGAAATCGACCGCCAGCAAGGACTCGAATTGGCGCGGCGTCGTGAACGCCGGATATTCGCGGATGCCGAAGATGCCGCCAAAGGCGCTGCGATCGGCGTCGCGGACCTCGACCGTTTCTCCGCCGAAGATCACGCGCTGGCGGTAGAGGGCGCTGCCAAGGTGGCCCCGGATGATCGGGACGCGGCGATGCCGGCCCGTCATCACCATTTCCGCGACCTCCATCGTCTCGGAAAACTTGAGGCCATTGAACCCGTAGATCGACAGCCGGCGCGGCGAGCAGCGATCAAGCAGCTTCTCGAAATCTCGCGCCTTAGGCACGACGAAAGTCCGTTGGTGCCGCGGCCCTCCCCGGAGGACCGCCAGCACGGGGAACACCAAGGGCCGCTGCCCTTTCGTTCCCGAAGGAAAATAGACAGCCCCGTGTGGTCCGCCAAGCGCGGCACCCGACACCCTTTGGGGTGTCGGCCGCGCTAAGCAGCCTGCCCGCACCAAGCCATCGATTTTCCTCCTCCCTCCCCATCCCGCTCCTCGCCGGAGAGGCAGAGCCGGTTGCAGCAGCGACCGGCTGCGCCTCGAAAGAAAGGAAACAGGACAGTGGCTTACACTCGATACACGGGCGACCCGTATTGGAAGCGGGCGAAAGCGGACGGCACCAGCGCAGACGGCACCCCCTACCGTAAAAACGAGCGGGTATTCTTCTATCCTCGCAGCGGCGTGACCTACGCGGGCGGCAGCGCGGCGCGCGCATCGGCCGAGTTTGACGAACTCGCAAGCCTCGAAGGCTGACCCGTCACCAATCAACCCAATTATCGCAGATCAGGAGTTTTCATCATGGCTATCATCCACCCCAAACTGTCGCAGCTTCGCCTTTCCCCGCTCAATCAGCGGCACGTGAAACCTTCCGCCATCGAGAGCATGGCCGACGATATCGACGCGCACGGCCTGTTGCAGAACCTAATCGCCTACGAAGAGGACGGCCTGTTGTGGGTGTTCGCCGGTGGACGGCGCTACCGTAGTCTCAAAGTGTTGGTGAAGCGTAAGCGGGTAAAACTTAGCGATACCTTCCCCGTCGAGTTGCGGGACAAGAGTGAGGCCATCGAGCTTTCGTTGATCGAGAACGAGCAGCGCGAGGACATGCACCCCGCCGACCGCATCCGCTCCTATGGGGCGCTTCGCGATACCGGCATGTCCGCCGAGGATATCGCCGCCCGGTCGGGAGTCGCGGTCAGCTTCGTCTATAAGATGCTTCGCCTTTCCGCGCTGGCACCGTCTCTGATAGCCCTTATCGCCAAGGATCAGCTATCGCTCGACGCGGCGCGCGCGCTTACCCTCACCGACGATCACGATCAGCAGGTGAAGGTCTGCAAGGCTGCGAACGGTCAAGCCCACACCATCCGCCGGATGCTCACCACGGAGAAGGTCGCGACCACTCACGGCGCGTTCCTGTTCGTCGGACGGGAAGCGTTTGAGGCCAAGGGGGGGACGATCACGCCGGACCTGTTCTCGCAGGGCGACGCCGGCTACGCCGACCAGCCCGAGCTTGTGCAGGAAATGGCAGAGGAAGTGCTGGACGGCATCGCCGCCGAATATCGCGCGATCGGTTGGCATGAGGTCCGGGCGGAACTGGACCGGCCCCACGACCTCTGCATGAAGGGCAGCATCTATCCGGCGACCCGCGAGCCGACCGAGGCCGAGGCCGAGCGGCTTGCCGCGATCGACGCCGAGATCGAAGCCATTGCCGAAGCCGAAGGCGAGGACAGCGACCGCATCGAACCGCTGACCAACGAGCGTGACGCGATCACCGAGGGGCTTCGCGGCTTCAATGCCGAACAGGTGGCGATCGGGGGCGTGGCGCTATGGGTTTCGCACGACGGCTCGCTCGGCAAGAGCTTCTATCGTGCCATGGCCGAGCCGAAGCCCAAGGCCACCAGCGACGGCCCGACCCCGCTCTACAGCAACAGCCTGTTTGCGGACCTGTCGCGCATCAAGACGCAGATCGTGCAGGAGGCGGTCGCAGCCGACTCGGCGCTGGCGCTCGACATAATGCTGGACAGCCTTGCGGGCCAGTTGCTTCACGGCGCGCACAGCTATCAGATGGCGCTTGAGGTTCAGGCCAAGATGGTTGCGACCGACGTTCCCGACGAGCTTATGGCGACGAGCGACGTTCGCCCGGTTGAGGAAACGATGGCGACCCGGTTCGCTTCCGTCCCCGTCAAAGGCCGGTTCGAGGCGATCCGCAGCATGGAGGCCGACGACAAGATGGCGTTGCTCGCCGGGCTTGTCGCGATGACCGTGGACGGCACGGTGTTCGCGGGCGGCTCACCCGGCATCCGGCATCACCACTTCGAGCAGATCGCGCGCGCGAGCGGTGTAGACATTGCCGCCCGTTGGTCCGCTCCGATCGGGCTGTTCGACAAGATGCGCCGCGCCGCAATGATCGACCTGTTGCACGAAGAATGCGGTGCCCCCAGCGCCGACAATTGCGCGAGCATCAAGAAGAAGGCGGACCTTGCCGTCAACGTGTCGGGACGGCTCCCCGGCAACTGGCTTCCCGCCCCGATGAAGATCGGCGCGTTCGACCAACCCGAGCGCAACCCGGGCGACTACGACCCCGACATGGACGGCGACGGCATCGAGGGAGTGGAGGACGATCAGACGGCGGACGACGAAATGGTTTGATCGAGGACAAGGGGTCCGGCTTCGGTCGGACCCCCCTTTTACATCAGCGTTGCCCCCCGGAGCGGGCCGTAGCGCCCGCTGCCCCCTAGCGGGACCGCGAGCGCCGCCCGATCGGGATCGGGCGGCGCTCGCGATATTTGGAAATTGAAAAGTAAGGGTTTCGCGTCTATATCGGTTGACGGAGGCTTTGTGCGCGGCAACGCGAGCATTGCCTTCTTTCGTTTCAGGCCAATGGCCTCGGCCTCAGATCGTCGATCAGCTTCAAGCCGTAAATCCGATCGCCCCCTTCCGTGTCGCGCGTGAATTGCAGCCGGTGGACTAGGTCTGCCAGAGGGCGCAGTTCTTCGCGCGCGGGCGCGGTCATCCGACGCAGGCGCAATCCCCAACTGATGACATAGGCCACGATGTCGGCGGTCTGGATCAGCGTGGTGAGATCGCTGTGGACGAAGAACGGCTCGGGGATGATGAGCCGCGATCGGCTCCGCCCGTTGCGCGTGTTCACGAAATAGTTCGACACCTGACCGAGCAGAATGTGCGCGGCGCTGCGGTCCAGTTCGTCGAACACCAGATACCCCATCGGATCGCCGGGCGAACCGTTCAGGAAATAATAGAACCGCTCGAACAGGAACGCATAGTCCTTGCGCAACGCATCGCTCCGCTCGGGACGCGGGGCTTCTTGCGGGACGATCGTGGCGAACACCTTCGCCCCGTGCCGCCGCGCGAGATCGAGGCTGAAACGGCAATACTCGATCTTGGCCTGCCCCAATGCGGTCAGCCGATCGCGCGTGACCGCGGTGCCGTCGATCAGCAGTTCCCGAGCGAGCTGGGTCCGCTGCACATGCTCGAAAGGCCCGAGCTGGGCGGCGTGCTTGAACGTCTTGCGGTCGAGCAGCTTCTGCGCCTTCGCCTCGCGGCCATAAGCCTCGAACAACCGCATCCCGAAGATATGCTGTTGGGCGTCGGACAGGTCGCGGATCAAGGGCCAGACCTTGCGGTCCTCCACCGCGATCCCCGCTAGAACCTCATAGGGCGAATGACGTTGATCCTGGCCGGACTCGTCGATGAACAGGGTCCAGCTCATAATGGGTTCGTTGCTGCCTTTTGCTGCTTTTGCCCCGAACCTTCTTCCATCGCTCGGCACGTTGCAATCGATACGCTGCCCTATCGCTAGGCAAGAAGGTCGGGCGCGGCCCTGTCGGGCACGGCTCTATCTCCCGCCTGCCGGGCGTCCGACCGTGCCGCCTGCGGCGTCTCGGCCCATGCGGGTGGCGATCCTCGCGTGATCGGCCGGCCCACGGTGACGACCGGCATCCGCTCGATTGCCACCAAGAAATCACCCAGCGCGCGTCGGCGATAGGCGTTGAGCCATCGCCGGCGCCGGTGTTCCGCCGCGTCATGGATCATGTGGCACCGTTGGCACAGCGCGGCGAGGTTGCGGGCCGCGTTGTCGGTCGGATCATGGTTCAGGTGCGCGCACGCGATAAAGACCCGCGTGACGCGGACGATCGCCGCCACACCCGCGCCAGGCGCTCGCGCACGCCGTCCGCGTCCGTCGCGCCACTGGCGGCGATCAGCGTCCCACCAGCGGCCATCGCCCAGGTGGAACACCCGCCGACCATGCGGACGCTGGCAATGCTCGCAGCGACCCTTGGCGCGGCCGAAGCGGATCAGCTTCGACAGTTCAGGCCAGTCGATCGGATAGAGCCAGCGATGTTCGGCCATGATCGGCATGACGATTCTATGAGTCAGTCCAGTCGAGAACGAAAGCAGAAAATCAGCCGGCAATCCGCCACCCCGATAACGGGGGCACGCTTGCACGCGAAAATGCCGTGCGGAGATCCGCACGGTGTTTTTTGCCGCCGATCGCCGCCACGATCGGCGCGGAGGGGAACGCCAAGGGCGCCGCCCTTTCGTTCCCGAACGACAATCGACCGCCCGTGTAATCCGCCAAGCACGGCACCCGTCGCTCCGCACCGGCCGTGCTAGGACGGCTCGCCCGCGCCAGCGGTAGATTCTCGCCCCCCCCTCCCCATCCCGTTCCTCGCCGGAACGGCAGGGCCGCAGGCCGTGGCCTTACGGCCCATGCCAGAAGGAGGATCAGTCATGCGCAATCCCGAACACCTCGACACCATCCGCCGCCTCAACGACGCCGCCCGCACCAAGCCGGGCACGGCATCGATCGCCAACGTGACGATGGGCTTTCAGTCCCTCCCCGACGCGGACCGTTTCGCCGCGCTCGCGCAAATTGTAAGCTTCACGCAATTTGACGGCAACAATGACCCCTATGGCGAGCATGACTTCGGCGCGATCTACCGCCTAGCGACTGGGGAATGGACGCAGCAGCGGCCGAGTGACGAGAAGACCATTGCAGCGACCGTGTTCTGGAAACTGGATTACTACGATAACAGCCTCACCTTCGGCAGTGACGCGCCGTGGGATGAGCGGCGGACCAAGCGCGTGCTGACGATCATGCTCGCAAGTGAATATTGAGGCTTGGAGTCCGAGCGATCCGCGCTCGTCGTAGCGCGGATCGCGATGTGTCGCGACCGCCAAGCCCAAGTGATTTGTTGAGGAATCGCCCTAGAAAGCGTAGGGTTAATGGGGAAAGGAGATGACTTGATGGCTCACATCGATCTTGAGGCGCTTCGCGGTCGCATTCGCTCGATGTCCTTCGAGCGCGGCACCCCGGAGCAGATTGCCCTTTGGCGCGACGACGTTTCGGAGTCACGGGCCAACCTCGTCATTGAGGACATGACGCCGACCGAGGCCGAGGATGCGATGTTCGCGCTGATGCTTGACGAGGGCGTGCCTCCCGCGCTGATGCCGTCGATCATTCTCGACCTCTACAAACCGGGAACCAGCCAGATCGCCGCCTGACCTTGGCGAACGATCCTTATACCTATCCCGGCACCGACACGCTTCGGAACCGGCTTGGGATCACCGATGATAAGACGCTCACAGAGGCCGAGCGGCGACTTACTCAGGCGCGCGGCGCGGAAGCCGCGCGCCTGACCTTTCCGGCAACGGCCGACGGCTACCGTGCCCTGCATAAGCATCTCTTCCAAGACCTCTACGAATGGGCTGGCCAGGACCGCACCGTCGACACCGCCAAGGGCGGTGCGCGTTTCGCGCACGTGCCCTACATCGCGCGGGAACTCGACAAGCTGTTCGCCGACGTAGGGGCGAAGAACGGCCTTCGCGGGCTGAAGTTGATGCCCCTGATCGTGCGTCTACTGCTCGACCACGCCACCGGCGCCCCCTGCGCGGCACGGGAGGAGAAGAGCGATGATCTGTGAGAAGATCGGTCCCCAGCATCTTGAGCGCAAGGCGATCCTGTATGCCTATGGTAAAACCCACGTTGTAGCTGGATATGATGGCGCCGCCCTGCGGACGAGGAGTCGTCGCAAGGCCCGGGATGAGTGGTTGGCGCTGATTCCCGGCTCGCATGAAGGTTATATCAGCTGGGAGCGCTCGGAGGATAGAAGATCTCGCCGTTGAGCAGCTCGTCGCGCAGCGACCCGTTGAAGCTCTCATTGTAGCCATTCTCCCAAGGTGATCCCGGCGCGATGTAGAGCGTCTTCACGCCGATCTTGCCGAGCCACTTCTGGACGGCCGTAGCGATAAATTCAGGACCATTAGCGGACCTGATGTGTGCCGGAGGCCCGCGCATGACGAACAACTCGGCCAACGCGGCCAGCACGTCCTCGTGACGTAGCTTCCTGGCGACGATGAGCGCCAGGCATTCCCGGCTGGCCCCATCGATAATGGTCAGGATCCGGAACTTGCGCCCGTCGTGAGTGCGGCCCTGAACGAAGTCATAGGCCCACACATGGCCCGGATATTCCGGCCGGAGCCTGATACAGGAGCCATCGTTGAGCCACAGCCGCCCGCGCTTCGGCTGCCGCTGCGGCACCTTGAGCCCCTCGCGTCGCCAGATCCGCTCGACCCGCTTGCGGTTCACTGTCCACCCCGCGTCGCGCAGCAGGGCGGTGACACGTCGATAGCCATAGCGACCATATTGCTTGGCCAAAGCGATGATGTCCTCGGTCAGCGCCTGCTTGTCGTCCGCCCCGCGCGCTACCTTGCGATGGGTCGACCGATGCTGTCCGAGCACCTGGCAAATCCGTCGTTCGGACACCGGTAGCTCTCGCCACAGCTGGTCGATACAGCGCCGTCGCCGCGCGGGGCTCAGAAGTTTCCCCGGGCGGCCTCCTGGAGAATGAGCTTATCCAGCGTCAGGTTGGATATCGCCCGGCCAAGCCGCAGATTCTCCTTCTCCAGATCCTTCATACGGCGCGCCTGAGAGGCCGAGATCCAGCGCTCCTTATGGCCGACAATGTGGTGCTGCCATGCCGTGCTGCCGCTGATGCTCGAAGCGAACAGCGGCGCGATCGTAAACATCGGCCCGGTCGCAACGCGCGGCATCAACCGGGTCCCCTATGCCGCGGCCAAAGGCGGAGTGTCGGCGCTTACCCAGGCGCTGTCGTTCGACCTCGACGACCGGCCGATCCGGGTCAATTGCGTCGCTCCCGGCGGAGTCAATGTCGAGCGGGTCACGCCGCGCAATCCCAAGCCGCCGACCGAGGCCGACATCAAGGGTTTCGGCGAAGTCGGCGAGCAGACGTTGCGCGACACCTTGATGAAGCGCTTCGCGGCGCCGGAAGAATTGGCCGCCGCGATCTGCTTTTTCGCCTCGCCCGAGGCGTCCTACATCACCGGCCAGACGCTGTACGTGGCAGGCGGCGGGATAGGCTGATCTGAGGGGGCGTCCAAGGCGCCCACCCTCTTCCGTACGGGAGAGGGTTTCACCGCAGGCCTATGCCGCCCGCGCCTTGGGCTTCAAGAACTCGCGGAGCGGAATCGAGGCGTCGCCGAGCTGACCCGGGTCGACCTCGAGCCGACGCTCGACCATCCTCTTGCCGACGCCCATGTCGACCGCGCGATTTGCGGTCAGCACGCCGGCGACGACGTTGCCGTCGAGGAAGAAAGCGGTGAACTGGCTGCTGTCGAGCTCGCCGCGCATCACCACCGGCAGGCTGTCGTCGATCCGGCCGGAGACCTGGATGTTGATGTCATATTGGTCGGACCAGAACCAGCAGGGCTTCAGATAATCGACCTCGCGGCCGATCATCGCCTGCGCCGCGGCCATGCCCTGATCGGCGGCATTCTGATAGGTTTCGAGCCGCACCCGGCCGCCGAAGAAATTGGGCTGGTCGGCGACGTCGCCCGCCGCGAACACCGCCTCATGGCTGGTGCGCCCCTGGCGATCGACGACGATGCCGTTGCCGATCGCTAGCCCGGCGTTGGCGGCAAGCTCGGTCGAGGGCACGATGCCGATCCCGACCACCACCGCGTCGCAATCGATGCGCGTGCCATCGTCGAGCTCGACGGTGCGGACCAGGCCGCCGTCAAGATACAGCCTGGTCACGCCGATGCCGTAACGCGCCTTCACCCCGCGCTTGTCGTGCTCGCGGCCGAGCCAGGCGCCAAAATGCGCACCGAGCGTGCGGATCATCGGCACCGGCGCCGGCTCGATCGCGGTGACCTCACAGCCGCTCTTGCGCGCGCTCGCGGCGACCTCAGCGCCGATCACGCCCATGCCGATGACGACGATACGCGCACCCGGCTTGAGATCTGCCGCGAGCCGGTCGGCGTCATCCTTGGTCCGCAAATGATGGACATTGGCGGCGGTCGCACCATCGAGCGGCAACAAGCGCGCCTTGCCGCCGGTCGCGAGCAGGATGCGATCGGCCGGGATTTCCTTGCCGGAGGCCAGCCGAACCCCTCGGCCGGAAAGCTCCAGTGCTTCGGCGCGCACGCCGAGCTCCAGCTCTATCTTATTGTCTTCATACCATTGCTGGTCGTGGAGGAAGAAATTCTCGGGAAGCTGGTCCCTGTCCCACAGGCATTCCTTGGAGAGCGGCGGCCGCTCATAGGGCAGCCACCGCTCCTCCCCGATCAGGACGATCCGTCCTTCATAGCCGTTGAGCCGGAGCGCTTCGGCGGCGCGTCCCCCTGCAAGGTTGGCGCCGACAATCACAACCGAAGCGATCATAAATTAGCCTCCGTACCCTTCGAACCGAACTTAGACTCAATCCCGGTTTGATTGAACCGGGATTGGCCTAACTTTCCTCTGCTTTTCGTGACGATCGTTATTGCGTGCCTATCCGGTTGACGCATACACCCACTAGGGATAGATTGTGTGCGTGAAGCGGGTAGTGGGTTATGGACGTTCTCGGCCGCACCGATCTGCCCTTCCCGCAATCGCTCCCCGAGTTTCAGCGGCTTTTTCCCGACGATGGGGCCTGCGCCGCCTACTTGGAAAGGATTCGCTGGGGTGACGGGTTCGCCTGCCCGCATTGTGGCATTGTGGGTGAGCCTTTCCGCATCGCTACGCGGCCCGGCGTCCTGACCTGTCGCGCTTGCCGCCGCCAGACGGGATTGACCGTCGGCACGGTCATGGAACGCAGCCACACGCCCTTGAGCACATGGTTCTGGGCAGCCTATCTGGTCGCCAGCCAGACGCAGGCATGTCGGCGGTTCAGTTCCAGCAGCTTGGGCTGACACGGTACGAAACCGCCTTCGGAATCCTGCACAAGCTCCGCGCGGGCATGGTACGGCCCGAGCAGGACCGGATCGGCGGCAAGACGGACGGTCATGTCGAGGTGGACGAAAACCTATGTCGGTGGAAAGACACGCGGCGAAGGCCGGGGTGTTCATCATAAGACGCTGGTGGCTGCCGCCGTCGAAGTCCGCCACCGGGAGCCGGGTACAGCCCAGGACAAGCGTAAGGATGGCCGCTTTGCCGGTCGGGTGCGGCTGTCTATCGCCGCCGACCGCAGCGCCGATTCGCTGTGCGGCTTCGTAGGGAGTGCCGTCATGCCGGGGTCGCTGATCGTCACCGACGATTGGAGCGGCTATGGCAACCTGCGGACACGCGGCTATGACCACCACGCAATCGCCGAATGTGGCGACCCCGAGGTGGCCGAGGAGTTCATGCCGATCATCCACCTCGTCTTCAGCAACCTGAAGACTTGGCTCAACGGCATCCACCACGGCGTGAGCGCAAAGCATTTGCAGGCCTACCTCAACGAGTTCACGTTCCGCTTCAACAGACGGTTCTACCCGTTCAACGCCTTCCGCTCGCTCCTCGGAATTGCGGGCGAGGTGAAAGCTCGACCTACGCCGAGCTATATTCCGGTGGCTGGGCGCACCCCACATGTAGTGGGTGTCTGCGTTAACCGGATAGGCACGCGTTATTGATCGAACATGCCGATCTTGCGGTCGTCGAGATTGCTTAGGCTGCATTTTCCGTCTTCTGACAAAAAGTTTTTAGTTGGGCAATTCGATGACGAGATTGTCGAGCGGGAACAGCTTGCAGGCGAGCGCATAACCCCCCGCCTCTTCCGCCTCGCTCACTTGTAGCCTGCTCATTTTACCGGTGCGATAATTTCCGCTGGTCACCTTCACCTTGCACACGCCGCACCCGCCGCCGCGGCAGCCGACGAAAATGTCATTCAGCCCCAAGCGCTCCATCGCGATCAGGACCCGTTCCTCCTTGGGGCATTCGAAGCGGCTGCCATCGACGATCTGGACTTGATGCTTGATCATCGTGGTCAGCTTGCCGCTTTCAAAGTATTGGTTTTGCGCGCGGCGAAGGTCACGCCCGCCACCGCGAAATTCGCATCCGGGATCTCGCGCAGGATCACGCGGATCGACTCGCGAGGCACGCCGAGCGGCTCTGTTGCAAAGATTGGCGGCAGTCAGAGGTAGGCTGTCGCTCTGCGCCGATCAGGCGGCTGCTGCGAAATGGTGGTTGAGCATGCCCATGGCCTCCGTCAGCGCCGAGGGCCCAATGCCAAAAGCTCTCTCCACAAGGCGCACCTCGCCCCTGATGCCGGGCTGCAGGCACCAGGGGCGAGCCTGTCCTTTGCGCAGGGCTCGCATGACTTCGAATCCCTTGATCGTGGCATAGGCCGTGGGGATCGATTTGAAACCGCGCACCGGCTTGATCAGTATCTTGAGCTTTCCGTGATCGGCCTCGATCACGTTATTGAGATACTTCACCTGCCGGTGGGCCGTCTCCCGGTCCAGCTTTCCTTCGCGCTTCAATTCGGTGATCGCTGCACCATAGCTCGGCGCTTTGTCGGTATTGAGCGTGGCAGGCTTTTCCCAGTGCTTCAGGCCTCGCAGGGCCTTGCCCAGGAACCGCTTCGCTGCCTTGGCGCTGCGGGTCGGCGACAGGTAGAAATCGATCGTGTCGCCCCGCTTGTCGACTGCCCGGTACAGGTAGGTCCACTTGCCCCGCACCTTGACGTAGGTTTCATCCAGGCGCCAGCTCGGATCAAAGCCACGCCGCCAGAACCAGCGCAGCCGCTTCTCCATCTCCGGGGCGTAGCACTGGACCCAGCGATAGATCGTCGTATGGTCGACCGAAATGCCGCGTTCCGCCAGCATTTCCTCAAGGTCGCGATAGCTGATCGGATAGCGACAATACCAGCGCACCGCCCACAGGATCACATCACCCTGGAAATGGCGCCACTTGAAATCCGTCATCGTTCCGTCCGTCCAATCTCCGCCAAGCATGCTCAAGCTTCACGATTTTTGCAACAGAGCCCGCAGGCTCAATCCCTGGTTTGCCAATGTCGGCAAACGACTGGTGAAGGCACCGAGGCTCTATGTTCGCGACAGCGGGCTGTTGCATGCCCTGCTGCGCCTCGAAAAGCTCGACGACATTCTTTCCCATCCTGTCGCCGGCACCAGCTGGGAAGGAATGGTTATCGAGAACATCATCGGCGCGGTCGGCGATCGCTACGATGCCCATTTCTACCGGACGGCGAATGGTGCGGAGATAGACCTCATCCTCGTGTCCGGCGGCGTTCCCGAAGTGGCCATCGAAGTGAAGCGGTCGACGGCGCCCAGCGTTGAGCGCGGGTTTCACCTTGCCTGTGACGATCTCGAGATCGAGAAGCGCTGGCTGATTTACCCCGGAGAAATGGCCTACCCGAAGCCGCACGGCATCACGGCAATGCCTCTGGTGCAGGCGCTGGAGCAGCTGGTGGCCGGGACTTCAAAACCATCATGAGAATTGCGCCCGGGCTGGCAATCACGGTGCGTGTGAAGTCTCGTCCGCTGCAGCATAATCTGTCGGTTGGCGGCATTCCGCGTTCAAAGCAGATTGCAGCTTAAATTGTCGGTTCACACCAGCATCTTGCGGCTGTCGCAGAAGATCGCCGCGATCGGCAGGCCGCGGTCGACATTCTCGCGCGCGATGATCTTGTAGACGCACTCCTGGGTGAACAGCTCGGGCCATTCCTCCAGACGGTCCTCGTCGATCAGCTCGGCATGGCGCGCCACCAGTCCTCAACCTCCTGGTGAAGATCGCGCGCCCCAGCTTCCTCGAACCCCGTCCGTGCCCCCATCTCAGCTCCCATTTCAGGCGCCCGCTTCGGGCGATGCCAGCCGGATCGCGATCCAGCCGTCGTCGACCTCGACACTATAGGTCTTGAGCGGGATCTGGCACGGGAACACCGTCGCCGCCCCGCTCGCAATGTCGAACGCGCCGCCATGGAACGGGCATTCGATCGTGCCGCCGTCCTGATAGCCGTCGGTCAGCATCGCATTGCCGTGCGTGCAGATGTTGTCGGTCACATAATAAGTGCCCCCGACATCATAGACCGCAAACGGCGGCAGCCCGGCGACATGCGCCGCCACCGGCTCGCCCTCCTTCACCTCATCCACTCGGCACAGGCGAATCAGCTCGCTCATATCATCCTTCTCGCAATCGTCGCTGGGACGCCGGGATCATCAAGACCCCGGCGTCCATCGCCCAAGACTTCAAACGCTCGGTTAGAGCTCGATGTCCATCCCGTAGCCGGCGGCCTCGTTGCCGTGGCCGAAAATGTCGCGGCTGTAATATTCCTGCTGGTTGTCCGCCTTCTTGGCACCCCAGCCCAGCTCCCACAGCCAGCCCGACGGTTGGCGCAGTAGAAGGTCAAAGCCTCGTCGGTCGAATGCTTGCCCAGCTGCAGCGCAACGTCGATCTTGCGCTGGCGGATGATGTCGTGCGCCACCCCCAGATCGTCGAGATCGGTATATTCGAGCATCTTGATCCGCTTCTTCATCGGCCCAAGCGCCGAACGCCACCGAATGTTGGCGCCCGTTGACGTGCATGAAATAAGGCTGCGCCACCATGCCGCCGGGAAGCGGAAGCTTGTACTCGACCGAGCCGGTGAGGCCGAGCATCTCGTAGAAGCGCACCGCGGCAGGAATGTCGTCCTGGCGCAAGATTCAGTGGCCGATGCCTTCCTTGGCGGTCATGAACTTGCCGAACATCGGCCGCCCCGGGTGGAACGCACGCCAGTTGTCGACCAGCGGACCATAGAAGATCTCGGTCGGGTTGCCGCCCGGATCGACCGTCTTGGCCAGGCCCAGAACACGCCGCTCGGCGCATTCCTCCTACGACGCCACGCGAATGTCGAGGTTGTTGAGCCGCAGCTTCTCGACCAGCTCGTTGAACTCGGACGGACCCGCAACCGCCAGCCGATATAGGCCAGGTCGTCGCCGCCATCGATGTGCAGCGTGAGGCGGTGATGCCACTTGTCCATCCGCAGATAAATGCGGTCGCCCTCACCCTCGTCGACGATCTCCATGCCGACGATCGACGCCGCATAATCCTTCCACGCCTCAACGTCGATATGGACAGACCGATATAACCCAGCTCGGTCACTTGCGACATCGCGCTCATCCTCTCTCTTGTCTCTACTTCAAGCCCGGCACCCCAGCCCGGTCCCGCCCCCCGCGCCTTAGTCCAACTCTGTTGCAAAAATCGTGAAGCTTGAGCATGCTTGGCGGAGATTGGACGGACGGAACGATGACGGATTTCAAGTGGCGCCATTTCCAGGGTGATGTGATCCTGTGGGCGGTGCGCTGGTATTGTCGCTATCCGATCAGCTATCGCGACCTTGAGGAAATGCTGGCGGAACGCGGCATTTCGGTCGACCATACGACGATCTATCGCTGGGTCCAGTGCTACGCCCCGGAGATGGAGAAGCGGCTGCGCTGGTTCTGGCGGCGTGGCTTTGATCCGAGCTGGCGCCTGGATGAAACCTACGTCAAGGTGCGGGGCAAGTGGACCTACCTGTACCGGGCAGTCGACAAGCGGGGCGACACGATCGATTTCTACCTGTCGCCGACCCGCAGCGCCAAGGCAGCGAAGCGGTTCCTGGGCAAGGCCCTGCGAGGCCTGAAGCACTGGGAAAAGCCTGCCACGCTCAATACCGACAAAGCGCCGAGCTATGGTGCAGCGATCACCGAATTGAAGCGCGAAGGAAAGCTGGACCGGGAGACGGCCCACCGGCAGGTGAAGTATCTCAATAACGTGATCGAGGCCGATCACGGAAAGCTCAAGATACTGATCAAGCCGGTGCGCGGTTTCAAATCGATCCCCACGGCCTATGCCACGATCAAGGGATTCGAAGTCATGCGAGCCCTGCGCAAAGGACAGGCTCGCCCCTGGTGCCTGCAGCCCGGCATCAGGGGCGAGGTGCGCCTTGTGGAGAGAGCTTTTGGCATTGGGCCCTCGGCGCTGACGGAGGCCATGGGCATGCTCAACCACCATTTCGCAGCAGCCGCCTGATCGGCGCAGAGCGACAGCCTACCTCTGACTGCCGCCAATCTTTGCAACAGAGCCTGCACCGCCAAATAATGTGCAAGGTGGGTGGTAACGGTCGATTTGCCGACGCCGCCTTTGAAATTCTGGACAGCGATAATGGGCGGCTGATCGAGGGGCGCGCGGGCAGGCGACGCGCCAAGGACATCGCGCATATGAAGGAGCTCTTCGATCGTGTAGCCCGCCCGGCGTCCCAAATCGGTAGCCGGCGGCTGGGGGAGGCGACCGTCCTCCTCGGCCATGCGGATGCGGTTGGTCGAACAGCCGAGGAGCGTGGCGGCTTCGGCGATTCCATAACGCACATCGAGACCTTTGCGGGTATCGGGAAGGAAGGCCTTGCGGCGAAGCCGCTCAATCATGCGGACGCCCGCATCCGCCAATTCTGCTATTCGCGATGCATCTGAAGTCAATTCGGCCATTGTCTTCCACCCTGAACCAATTTATGGTTACATAGGCCGGTTTCCATTCAATCGTCAATGTTGAGTGCAAAAGAGATCAGGCGAACCGCATGCTTTGGATCTTCCGTTCAGTTTGTGGGCCGGTTTGGTGGCGCGGAGCAGGGGCATAGTCCAACCGAACGAACGAGGGGCGCCGTAGCGCCGGACAATATGCGCGAAAATCGAGCTAACACTCTGTCGAGACGAAAATTGGCGCGGTTTCGTACCGAAGGAAACCGACCAATTGGCGCGACTGGTTGGCCACCGGCGGTGAACCGGGGGCGCGCGATCATGCTTGATGCGAACTTCCCGCTGCGGCGTCAGGCGCCGTTGGCCAACGAACCGAAGCGAGCGTCGAATTCGGCCATCTCCCGATCGAAGGTGGAAACGATATCGTCGATGTCTTTTGGCGGAACTAATGGATCGAGCGCCTTGCGGGGTCGGCCGCGCAGCGCAGGGGCTAGTCCCAGTGCGATCGCGACATCAGGGGCGGCGTAGACCCGCCAGGAGCGGCGACCACTCACTTCCCTGACCAGTGCCATACTGGCGGCGCGATCGAGCAGCTTGCCGGCGCCGGAGAGCGTCAGGCCAAGTGTCTCTGCGATCCGATCGGGGCTGGTGACCGGATGGTGGAGCAGGGCGGCGGCGAGCGCGGTAAGCAAGCCTGGGCGGTGAAGTCCCGAAATGGCATAGATCGCCCTGCGCCGGTCGTCCTCGATCGCGTCAATACTGGCGATCGATTGATCCGCGGCCCTGGTCATCTGGCGGAGCAAGCGCAGGCATTGCGGTCCTGCCTGGAGGCTGCCGAACCGCAGCGCCTTGTGGCCACCGGCGAGCGAGGGGAGGGGCGCCTGGGTGACGCCCATCCGGTGGAGCAGGACGGGCAGCCACAGCCACGGCTGAATCGACCGATCAGCCAAAGCGAACTGTCGCATTACCTCGCAGGCGCGCAGCAAGGCCGGTGCAGCGGCAAACCCGTCGTCGAGCTCGGGGGTGAACGGGAGCTGCTCCTGCCAGTGATGGCCGGTCGCGGCCAACGATCGCCGCCAGCCATCGAACGCCGAGAACGGGTCGTCCAACGACGATCGATGCTGTCGGCCGGGCAAAGGCACCCCCGTTCCCCATGCAAATACCTCCGCCTCGTCGATTTCGACACCCTGCAGCTGGAGGGCTGTGGCATAACCGCTCCACGCCGCGCGAAGGGACCAGGCGGATGCCACGGAACTGGCGGAAACCCGGGCGTCCAGTCGTGCGATCGCGGCTGCTGCCGATTCGAGCGCGCTGGCCAATTCTACGGTCCAGGGAACCGAAATCAGGGCAGGGGAGGGGCGCGCCATCGCCCGATTGTATCCGCAAAGCTGATCTCGGTCCATGTTGCCGATACGCACAGTGTTGATAATGGACCGTTATCACCACTCTATACAATAGAAGGTGTTGGCGGTATCGCTGGGCGCTGTCGGTTTCCCCATACGACCGGACTCTGGCTTACCGCGCGACGTAGCGCGCCAGATTGTCCCCAAACCGCCGGATTCTGGGTAGCAAACCCCCGGACTGGTGCGGCCTCTGCCGAGAAAACCCCGCAGACTGCCCGCATTTTCGAGCTCGCCAGGATGTGAAAGCCGACGCTGCCTGTCCGCGCGGGAGAGCCGGGCTGACAGCGGGTTCTGTGGCCGTCGAGATGGGCCGATCGAACTCGACCACCTCAATCAAAGCTGGCCATAAGGTCCTCGAATTCATATCATATGGGGGCAACCGGTCGTTTGACCCCATTATATGGAATGTGACAAATGGCCCTGATCGGCTACGCGCGCGTCTCGACCGACGAACAGGACACCGCCGCGCAGCTCAGTGCCTTGCGCGCTGAGGGTTGCACGGTGATCCTCGAGGACAAGGCGAGCGGTGGCAGCCGCGATCGGCCGAACCTTGCACGAGCGCTCGAGCGCGTGCGGCACGGCGACACGCTGCTGGTGGTCCGGATCGACCGCTTGGCCCGGTCGCTCTCGCATCTGCTCGAGATCGTCGAGACCTTGCGGGGGAAGGGGGCCTATTTCCGCTCGATCCACGATCCCATCGACACGTCGAGCGCGCAAGGCATGCTGATGACCCAGATGCTCGGCGCCTTCGCCGAATTCGAGCGAGCATTGATCCGCGAACGGACCAGGGCCGGCCTCAAGGCCGCTGTCGCGCGCGGGGCGAAGCCCGGGAACCCGAAGATGCGCTCGCGCGATCCAGCGGCGATCGCAGACATCCGGTACGCCCTCAAGGAGCGCTATCTCCATGAACTGGTCGATGATCGGCACCGATGGTTACCCACGGTCGCGCGACTGCGGCCACACCTCCCCTGGGGGATCGTGCTGCGACAAATCCGCGCGATCACACCGCCGGTTCGTTCGTTCAGTGAGCGGACGCTCGTGAAAGCGTGCCGAACGCTGGTCAAGGCAGGGTATGCGGACCCGACGATCCTCGATCCGGCGCCGCGCTTGCCGCCTGATACGCGGGTCGCGCGGCTTGTCGCCGATCGACGAAAGACGCATCCGGATTCTTCGCTGCGAGAAATCGCCGCGTGGCTGACACGGGATCTGCGTGAACCAACTCCGCGGGGTGGGCTGGCGTGGTCGCCTGAAGGGGTCCGGCGGGTGATTGACCAAGCCGAGAAGCTGCATTTGATGGACACCTGAGCGGGGCTTGGAAGGAAGTCCCGCGAGATGACCGCTACACCTCCGCGAAGGCTGTGTTGCCGGCGAAACGGCGTAGTTTGAACTTTGCGAGGGTCGAGCGCCGCCGCCTCCGCTGCTTTGCAGCCTCAATTTGTCGAGTGAACGTGGGAGACCAGTGGCCCGTGGCGGCGGGATAGCTGTCAAGCAGCTCGCGATTCATCCCGGCGACGAAGGTGTCGATTGCCGGCGGTGCGTCAGGGCCGAACAGCGCGGTGGTCGTCCCTGGATCGGAGTCGATGATTGCGTGGGCGGCCGCAAGGAGGCACCGGCGCAGCAGTGGTGTTGCCGTGGCGAGTGGGTTCGGTTCATCGTATGAAAGAAATCGGTAGTCGCGCATGCCGGGCGTTATCGCGTCGCATGCGAAATCGTTGAGCGCGATGGCCCTGGTCCTGCCTCCCCAATGGTCGTGGCCCGGCGGGGATCGGGTCAGGAGGCTGCAAATGTCGCGCACCTGATCGAGGAGCTGGCTGGCCGATGTGAAGTTGAAGCGGAACTGGTCGGGGGTTTTGCCTGCCATGGCACCCATCAACTGCAACTCGAATGTAATGGCGTGGTCCCAGCAGGCCCGGGCGGCCTTTTCAGCGTCGAGTGTCGACACGGAAGCTCTTTCCAGTGGTCGCCAGCATGCCCCGCAGATCATTCGTAGCGGCCCGCGGGCCGGCGTCGCAAAGCGCCAGTTCAGCGATCCGCACGCGTTGCACCGGTCCTCCAAAGGCCAGCGGTGCCGGTGGCAGAACCCTGAAGCGGCCAATACCCATTGCTGCCGGACGTAGGCAGGTTCGTCATTGGCAAAGCCCTCTGCGAGGCACCGGCTACACCAGGAGATGCCGAGCCTCGGAACGGCGCTGACTTCGGGATAGTCGACCGGGCGGGGTAGGTGCTCCCAGACCAGAAAGTCGAGCGCGAGAGCAGGGTATCGCCGTGCAAGGCTTTGCTCGGCCAAGCGAATTGCCGACACGTCCAGGCGATCGGCGGCGGCTTTCAGCCAAGCCTGCATCGGCCGAATATCGGGGTGTCGCCAGTTGCCTTTGCGATCTCGAACCGCTTTGGGCTTGGAAAGCGTTCGTCCGCGGCGCGATCGGCGCTGGCGCGCATGCCAGGACGTGAGCAGTTCGTCAGCGAGCGGTACATTGGGTGCAATCATGCCGCGCGCCGGCGCATCGCCCGCTTGGCGCTGGCAATTACTTGCATCGACACGAGCGGGAGCAATAGCTGGTCGTCTTCGAAGCTGTCGGCGTCGATCATCTCGCGGCCGTTGCGGATCGCCTCAATGGCGACAGCCTCCATGATTCGGAATATCCGGCCTGTCACGCCCTCGGTTAGCGCAATGACGCGTTGACGGACCTCATGGTCATCGAGCCGGGAAGAACGGCGTAAGGGCAGCAATCCCGCGAAACTCGCCATAAGCTGGCGCAGGCTGTGATCGTTACGCCATGGGGCAAGCTCGAAAGCGGCAAAGCGGTCGGCGAGATTGGGATCGGTGAGGATCGCGATGCGCGCATCTTCCGTGCCCGCGCATACGATCGGGATGCGCAAATCGTTGGTCAGAAAACGGATAGTGTTGAGGAATATCCGTTGCTGGCGCGGCGAGCCCGCCAGCATCTTATCGATTTCGTCGAGCACAAGCACCTTGGTTCCGAACTCGCCAAGGGTCCGTCGTGCGAGTGAGCGCAGCGATCGCAGGCTGATATGATCGAACTCGGCATAGTTCATCGCCAGCATAAGCTCAGTGTAGAATTCGTCCTCAGTCGGTTGCGGCGGCATCTGCACCATCACGATCGGCATGGTCGTGAGACCGGCGCGCTTGTCGTACCTGCTCGCGTGTAGTTCAGCGAAGCGGTTGAGGATTTCACTCTTACCCATCCCGGTCGATCCGAACAGCAGCAGGCAGGGCATGCGCCCGCGCTGCGGATAGGTCAGCAGATCCTCAAGCCTGCCGAGTGCCGCTTCGGCTTGCGGAAGCGAAACCCATCGGTCGCGTCGCAGCCAGTCGATGCGCTCTTCATCGGATAACACCGCCTGCTCGCGATATGCGGGAAACAAATGATCGTAGAGGTCGGTCATAATCGTTCCTCGATCTGGAACGGGACAATAGGCTCCGTATCATCCGGCTCGGGCGATGTGGGCGGCGGCGGCAGAGAGTGCGGGGACGGCGGAAAACCTGCTTCGAGGGCATAGGCAACACGCTGCGCGGATTTTCGGGCCGCCTTAGTCTTGTGGATCGCGTCAAGGACGATGCGCCGCTGCTCGTTGACCATGTCAAACAGCGACTGTTCATCGACAGCCTGGCGCCCGCGCTCGCGCAGCGTTCGGACTGCCAGGTCGTGCTCGAACTTAGTGATGGCAGGCCGCCGCCGATCACTAAGCGGGACCGTCAGATGCTCGTTATCGGACAGCTCGACGTAGACTGCCGAGAGGTTGAGGGGATTGTATTTGATCGGGAGCTTTTGGCCGCAGTTTGCGATGAGGCTGGCTAAACCGCCGTGCCAGTAGAAGGCGTGGAACAGCTCGATACCCTCACGCCTGATCTTCCGCATTTCGAAAGGGAGAAAATTCAGCAGGAAGCGATCGGGATCGGCCGGGAGCCGGAGCGGATCGGGGCGAACACCGAGCCCGTCGGCCCAGGCCGTGAGGGGAGGAATGCCAAGCTCGCTATGAATCGAACCATGATAGACGCCAACTTCAATCGTAAACCATTGCTCGAACTCGCGCAGTGTCATGCAGGCTTGGCCTTCCGCGTCGTAATCGCCTTTGGCTTGGATATTTGAGAAGGTCGTACCCGGTAGGAGGTGCACGGCGCCGATCGTTGTTCCGATCAGGCGCTCAATGTGGCCGCCGTAGTGGGGCGTACGTCGGGGCCGGTACTTGAGATTGATGCCATGCTGCTGGCAGCCGCGCTTCAGCGCCCGGGACCGGAACTCTGGGGCATTGTCGAGATGCAGTGTCTTGGGAATGCCGAAGATGGGATAATCAATCTTGATCTCCCGCTCCTCAAGCCAAGCCATCTTTGGCAGGACCGCGTGACGGATCGCCATGCCGACTGACGTGGCCGACGGGCTTTCGAGCGAGATATAGAAGCCTGGGATCACGCGCGTCGCGATGTCGATCTGCAGGGTCAACGTCGGGCGACCGAGAGGTTTGCGGAAATGTTCGTCGACGATGATGATGTCGGCAGGCGTGTGATCCATCTGGACGATCTGAAGAGGATGGTCGGCTGTGTAAGATCCGATCACTGGTCTATATCGATCAGACGCTGCTTTCGCCCCGTCGCGCTTCCTGATGAGCCGCTCCCGGTCGATCGTGGCAACGCGTGCGGCGATCGTCTTACGCGTTGGAGAGCGTAGGCCGCGCTCATAACAGGCGTGCCGGATGTCGCGTACCAGTCGCGCGAGGGTTGGCTTGGGGCGGGTTAGGTAGAACTGCTCGATTTCGGAGGCGACGAGCTGGTCGACCTCTGGCGGCAGGCGGCGGCGTCCTTTGGGAAAGCCTTCGGGCCGATCGACAAGGGAACTGGTAACGGGATCTTCCCGGTAGCGCGCCACCAGCTCAAAAAGGCGCGACCTGCTCAGACTCAGTTCCGCGCTCGCATCCAACATGGCGGCGCGGGTAATTTTAGGTAGGTTGGCGAGCGCACGAATAGTCGGCTCGCGATTGCAAGCGATGCTCCAGGCTGTAGAATCCGCTCTCGTAAGAGCCGTGCCCGTTTCGGCCATAGCCTATCCCCGATCGTGCCAGGGACTCGTGTTGCCGGGTCCGCCGGTATTGTATCAGAAATTGGACAGGCAGGCGAGAGTCCGGAGGTATTGTAGCAAGGTGAAGATTGAAATCTCTAGTTTTTCCGGTCCGCCGGTTTACTCAAACTGACAGGCGCCATGAGCGAAACCGTGCCTTCTGCCGCCAATACGCCGCCGTCGGCGCGGACGAGGGTGGCCGTGGGCGACACGCACACGCTCGATCTCGTCGTTCAGGACGTGCGCGATCTCGTCGGCGCCGGCGTGGCGGTCGATGCCGGCCTGATTGCCGCAGCGGTGCGCGGATGGTCGGCCAATACTCGCCGCGCTTTCCGCTCCGACCTGACTCTGTGGGGGCAGTGGTGTCGCACCGCGCGCGTGCGCGCTGTCGACGCCAGCGTGGAGACGGTCGCGGGCTGGGTGCGGGCGCTGGCGGGGATCGATGCCTCGGTCGAGAAGATGCGCGCCGCCGCGACGATCGCGCGCTACCTCGTCCATGTCGGCTGGGCATATCGCATGGCCGGGCTCGACGATCCCACCGCCGCGCCCCTGGTCCGGTTTGAGATGAAGGCGGCGCGCAAGACGCTCGGCACCCGCCAGCGCCAGGCGCGGGCGCTGCGCTTCAAGGGCGACATCGCCGACCTCGACAGCCCGGCGAGCGGCGTCTGCCTCGCGCATCTGCTCAAAGCCTGCCGCCGCGATCTGCTTGGGCATCGCGACGAAGCTCTGCTGCGCGTCGCCTATGACAGCGGTTGCCGGCGCTCGGAACTGGTCGCGATCATGGTCGACGCAATCGACGGTCCGGACGGGGAAGGGGCGGGGACGCTGTTCATTCCGACAAGCAAGACCGATCGCGAGCGCGAGGGCGCGGTCGCCTATCTGTCGCCGGCGACGATGCGCGCGATCGCCCGCTGGCGTGACGCCGGCCATATCGACACGGGCGCGCTGTTCCGCCGGGTCGAGACCCATTTCGACGGGTCGGTGCGGACGATAGGGCAGGGGGCTTTGCACCCCAACAGCATCACGCTGATCTACAAGCGGCTGATCCGCGCCGCGTTCGATCGGAAGTTGCTGGGAGAGATGAGCGAAGCCGAGCTGCAGCGCTGGCTGAAAGCGGTGTCGAGCCATTCAATCCGGGTCGGGGTGGCGCAAGACAATTTCGCGGCGGGCGAGAGCCTGCCCGCGATCATGCAGGCCTATCGCTGGCGCGATCCCAAGACGGTGATGCGCTACGGCGCCAAGCTCGCGGCGAAAAGCGGGGCAAGTGCGCGGATGGCGGCGCGGCTGTCGGCATCGGCCACTGGGGAGAGCTGAGGATCCCTCGCAGCCGGCTGTGGTCGTCAGCCCCAGAGGCTGGAAAGCGGTGCTGCGGCCAGGCGGTCGCCAAAGGCTATCGTCTGCTCATGATCGTAGAGCACGGCGCCGAACGCAAATCGTTGCCCCGTCGCAGCGGCGAGTTTGCGCAGGCCCGAGAAATCCTCGGAGCGGACCGTCGCGGACGCCTTGACCTCCAGGCCGACGATCCGCCCGTCCCGGTCCTCGAGGACGATATCGACCTCATCCAGCTCCTTGTCCCGGAAGTGGCTCAGCGAGAAGCGGTCGTCGGACCAGCCTGTGAGCTTGAGGATCTCCGAGAACACGAAGGTTTCGAGAATGGCGCCGAAACGGGAGCGATCCGCTGCCACCTTTTCGGGTGTGAGGCCGGTGAGCGCGGCCAGGAGGCCTGAATCGAGGAAATGCAGCTTGGGTTTCTTGGTCAGGCGCTTGAGGGCGTTATTGTGCCAGGGCGGCAAGGTCCGCACGAGAAACAGCTGCTCGAAGATCCCGGTATATTTCTGGGTGGTCACATGATTGAGATCGAGACCGGCGCCGACACCCGCGTGGTTGATCAATTGCCCGGCATGAGCGGCAAGCGCCCGAAGCAGGCGCGGCATGCGATCGAGTTGGTCGACGCTGGCGATGTCGCGGACGTCTCGCTCGACCACGGCCTCGACATAGTTGTCGTACCAATCCTGGCGTCGGGTCCAGCTTTTGCGCGCGACGGCCTCCGGATAGCCGCCGGCCAGCACCAGATCGACGAGGTCGCCGCCGAGCCGCAGCGTTCCGGGTTCCGGCGCTCGACCGGCGAAGAGAAACTCGAGGAAGCGCGGTGCTGGCTGCGCAAGAATCTCGGATTGGGCGAGCGGCAAGAGGCGGATGATCTCCATTCTGCCCGCAAGCGAGTCCGCTATGCGCGGCAGCGTCATCAGATTGGCCGAGCCGGTTATGAGGAAGCGGCCGGGGCGGGGATCCCGATCGACGCTTTCCTTGATGGCCAGGAGGAGATCGGGTGCGCGCTGGACCTCGTCGATGATCGCCTGGTCAAGCCCGCGCACCAGCCCGGCCGGATCGGATTTCGCGGCAGACAGGGTCGTCGCGTCGTCAAGCGTCAGATAGGTCCGGGATTTCTCCGCGAGGGAGCGGGCGAGGGTGGTCTTGCCTGCTTGCCGGGGTCCGGCCAGCATGACCACCCTGGTATCCTGCAGGGCCTCATGGACGCGATGGGTTGCATGACGAAGAAGCATGGCGGTCTGAAGCCCAATCAGCACCTAAATGAAAGAGTGTGGGCGTCTATCTGAAATTATCTCCACGGCCAAATGAAATTGCACTTGAGGCCGCGAAGCCTCGCCCGTCGGTCGCCGGCGACACCGGGTGCGCCCGCTCGCTCAAAGCGGTGTCGAGCCGTTCGATCCGCGTACGCATCGCCCGGGACAATTTCACTGACGGCGATCATGCAGGCGTATCGCTGGCACGATCCGAAGACCGTGATGCGCTACGGCGCGAAGCTTGCAGCGAAAAATGGAGCGAGCGCACGGCTGGCGATGCGGTTTTCCGCGGCGCAACAGCGCGGGTGCTGCCTGTGGTCGGGAGGTGTTGGTTGATCGGTCCTAGCGCAGGAGGCGGAGCGCGACATCGCGATAGCTCAGAGGATGAACATTGTCCTCTGAGCGAAAGCGCATCAGATCGAGCGTCTCATCGCCGAAGGTCGCCGCGACAGAACTGACCGTGTAAGCTTGGGCGCGCGCATAAGGCAGCAACCAGATGACACGCTTCGCCGAAACGCTCGTTCGGATTTTCAGGAGCTTATTGAGAAGTCCCTGACCGGCCATATCATTTGATCCTATCGCAAAGATCGATGTCCCGTAGCGTTTGGCTGGCCGCCGCCAAGCAAGGATCTGGGCTGCAGTGGCGCGCTCGGTTGCCTGGACATCGCACTGCTGGGCGTAGCGGGCATTGATCGCCCGCGCCGTGCCGACGCCAGTGCTATCACCCAGGATAAGGCATTCGAACATGCGCGAGCCGCTCCTTGCGAACAGGTTAGCGCCAGCAGATTGAAATCGAAATCGAAAATCAGAAGGTCATGATGGTCGAACAGGGGAGGGGCAACATCCACAGGCCTCGGTGCTCAGCTCGTCGACGCGGTCCGCCAGTTCCGTAAGGTCAGCCTCGGCCAGTATGAAAAGATCATCCTCATCGGCAAAGAACATCTTGGCGCGTTCCTGCTCTTCGAGAAGGTAGGGCTCATCGTCGAACCGCTGGTGCCACTGGCTGTCCACGAACTTCATAAGCTCAGACCATGCGGCGGCTTCGGCGTCGTGGACCGTAATCGCCTCAACGCCCTGATAGACAATGAAGAGGACCGTCACCAGCATATGATCTGCCCCCACCGAGTGGACCGATTGGAGTGTTAGTGGATTAGTCCCATTGCCGCCATATCCGGACGGAGGTGGAGCGAAGCGGAACCGGAGGCCGGATATGGCGGTGTCGCCGTTTCCGGGGCCGGTGGCCGGTATCCCAGGCTGCTATGCGGACGGACGGTGTTGTAATGCCGCCGCCAGGCTTCGATCAACACCTTGGCCTCGGCGAGGCTGTAGAAGATCTCGCCGTTGAGCAGTTCGTCGCGAAGCGACCCGTTGAAGCTTTCGTTATAGCCATTCTCCCATGGCGATCCCGGCGCGATGTAGAGGGTCTTCACGCCGATCTGCCCCAGCCATTTCTGGACGGCTGTCGCGATAAATTCGCTACCATTATCGGATCGTATATGCGCTGGCGGCCCACGCGAGATGAACAGATCGGCCAAGGCCGCCAGAACATCCTCGTGCTTGAACTGCCGTGCAACGATGAGCGCCAGGCATTCCCTGCTGGCCTCGTCGATGATCGTCAGGATGCGGAACTTGCGGCCGTCATGGGTGCGCCCCTCGACGAAGTCGTAGGCCCACACGTGTCCCGGATACTCGGGCCGCAGCCGGATGCATGATCCGTCGTTGAGCCATAGACGTCCGCGCTTTGGCTGGCGCTGCGGCACCTTGAGCCCTTCGCGCCGCCATATCCGCTCGACCCGTTTATGGTTCACCGTCCACCCCGCGTGGCACAGCAACGCTGTCACCCGGCGGTAGCCGTAACGACCATATTGCTTCGCCAAGGCGATGATGTCCTCTGTCAGTGCTTGTTCGTCATCCGCCCCGCGCGGCACCTTGCGCTGTGTCGATCGGTGCTGGCCCAGAACCCGGCATATCCGTCGCTCGGATACCCGGATCGGCAACTCTCGTCGTAATTGATCGATGCAGCGCCGCCGCCGCGCGGGGCTCAGAAGTTTCCCCGTGCCGCCTCCTGCAATATCAGCTTGTCCAGCGTCAGGTCGGAGATCGCGCGGCGTAGTCGCTGGTTCTCCTTCTCCAGGTCCTTCATCCGCCGCGCCTGATCGGTCTTCAGGCCGCCATATTCCTTGCGCCAGCGATAATAGGTTTGCTCGCTGACCGCGATCCGCCGACATGCCTCGGCAGTCGAGGCTCCCTGCGCCAGCACAATCTCAACTTCACGCAGCTTGCCGATGATCTCTTCAGGCTTGTGCTTCTTGCTCGGCATTCATTGTCCCTTTCGTGGTCCAGACTATCATAGCCTCTGGGCCACTCAGCAGGGGGCAGATCAATGGCGTGGGTCCCGATCCTCAACATCGTGCTGACAGTCGTTTTCTTCGCGATGTTCCCGGTCATATTCCCGCTGTTCCTGATGCCGCAGACCGGCGTGAGCTCGCTCAAGGGCTATGGGATGGGGTTCTTCTATCTCGCCGCGTGGGGGCCGCTATACGTTATCCTGCATATGATCTGCATGACGCGGGCGGAATCGGCCGCGGCCGGCGTCGCTTCGGGTGGCGTGACGCTCGGTAGCTATGCCGGCATCGGCGCGGTCAACGGCGAGACGGCGACGATTGCAGGCTTCATGCTCATGAGCGTGCCCTTCCTGGCCGCCGGGCTGGCGCGTGGTGCCATGTCGATCGCCGGGCAGTCGATGTCGATGCTCGCTCCGGCACAGAACGCGGCCGAGGCGGCGGCCGTGGAGCAGACGACGGGCAACTACTCCTATGGCAATGTCAGTTGGGCCAATGCGACGTCGAATATGCGGCAGAGCGACCAATGGTCGACCGCGCCCAGTTTCATGGGCGGCGGCCCGAGCTTCGGGTGGCGTCAGGACAACGGCGCTGTGGTGTCCGGCTTCGGCAATGGGCAGGACGTCATCGACACCAGCGGCGCGATCTCGCGGCTCGGCTTCACGCCGACCATGAACACCGGCACGGTCGCGGAATGGCGGGAGATGGCCAGCGAGGCGCACCGGCAGTCGCAGGCCTATGAGAACGCGGCGAACGACATCCTGACCAGCACGCACACCAACCGCAGCGCGTTCGGCACGTCGAGCGAGCGTTCGTCGGGGTGGGATTCGAGCAGCGGCCGGTCGGCCAACACATCGATCGACCAGTTCGATCGGACGACGGGAAGCAGTTCGCAGGGGCTGGAGGAACGGTCGTCGACAGGACAAAGCCTGCGGGTTTCGAATGGGCATGATCGCTCAGCGGGGACTCTCGATCAAGTTGCCGGGCGTCTCGATGGTGGAATTGGTAGTAGCGGCGGGAAAGGTGGTTCAGGCGGGCGGAAGGGCGTCGGTGGGCTCCTCCCGTCTGTGGGCGGAAGCCTTGGGGTCAGCAAGACCGGATCGCAACAAGACACACTTCGCCATGGCACCGAGGACAGCCGTTCCAGCGGATCGGGCGCTACCACGTCCGACGGTACCTATGAGCGCGATGGGGTGTTCAGCCGTGCGTCGCAGTCGTCTTCGTCGTCGGTCGGCACCGAAGACGCGCTGGCGAGGGCCAGGTCTTACTCGGAGACGGCGCGAAAACTGGAAGAGCTGTCGCAGTCCCTGTCGCGCGATGCGAGCTATGCGGAAACGCATGGGATGCAGCTCAGCGAGAATCTAAGCCAGGATCTTGCCCAATGGTATCGGCAGCAGCAGGCTTCGAACAGCGGTCTGGATGCTCCTGAGTTGTGGGCCACGGACCTTACGGACCATCAGAGAACCGTTCGCCAGGAAATGATCTCGCGCTGGATGCAAGATAAACGCGATGCGATCCGCGAGGAGATCCAGGGCCGGATTAACGCGCCGGACCTCGTGGACGTCCATCATATTGACATCGGCGGCGCCGCCGATGTGCGGGCCACATATCGTCCGCATGGCGTTGGCGGGATCCCCGCAGGACCGGGCGGCGGAAATCCGGGCGCAGCCGCGGAGATCATCGAAGCGGGACGGACGTCGCTCAGCGACGATAGAGCTGCGGCGCAAGCGGGGCGGACCAGCAGGGTCCAGGCTTCGGTAGATGGGGGCGTTTGCGGGAGGGGGCGGAATCCTACGCTAAGGATTTGGGCCAGCGATATTCCCCGGTTAGATTGATGTGTTCCCATCCCAACGGCGAGACGTGGGCGAGTAGATCAGGCGCGATATGGGTACCGCTGGCGGCCCGGGTATTGACGACCTCGCCGAGCTTCATGGTGTTCCAGAATATGATGATGGCGGCGAGCAGGTTCATTCCGGCGATGCGATAGTGCTGGCCTTCGCCGGATCGATCCCGGATTTCACCTCGGCGGTGGAAGCTGATGGCGCGCTTTAGGGCGTGGTGGGCCTCACCCTTGTTGAGGCCGATCTGAGCCTGGCGCTGGAGGCCGGCATCAAGAATCCAGTCGATCATGAACAGGGTTCGCTCGATGCGGCCCACCTCTCGCAATGCGAGGGCCAGCTCATTCTGGCGCGGGTAAGAGGCGAGCTTGCGAAGAATCTGGCTGGGGGCGACGATCCCCGCTGCGATCGTCGCCATGATGCGCAGGATGTCGGGCCAGTTGCGCTCGATGAGCGGTTCATTGATCTTACCTCCGACCAGCGCTCGCACATTGGCCGGCGTCGCGTTGGGCGTGAAGGCATAGAGTCTTTTCTGAGGGAGATCGCGGATACGGGGGGCGAACCTGTAGCCGAGCAAGGCGCAGGCGGCGAACACATGATCGGTGAAGCCGCCCGTGTCGGCAAAATGCTGGCGAACGCGGCGGCCCGCGTCATTCATGAGCAGCCCGTCCAGGATATAGGGAGCCTCGCTGACCGTTGCCGGGATCACCTGGGTTGCGAACGGCGCATATTGATCGGACACATGGCTGTATCCCTTGAGGCCCGGGACGTTGCCATATTTCGCGTTGATCAGATTCATCGCCTCGCCCTGCTCGGTAGCAAGGAAGAACTGCCCGTCGCTGGATGCCGATTGCCCTTGTCCCCAGAAGGCGGCCATGGGCAGGGCGGCGTGGGCCTCCACGATCATGGCGAGCGCCCGATCATAGGCGCTGCCTTCGACATGCCAGCGCGCGATCCGCAGCAATTCCCAGAAGCTGTGCGTGTTGGTCGCCGCCGCCATCTTGCGCAAACCGAGATTGACGCCTTCCGCCAGCAACACGTTCATCAGGCCGATCCGGTCGCTGCAGGGCGCGCCGGTGCGCAGATGCGTGAACGCCTCGGAAAATCCGGTTCGCTCATCGACTTCCAGCAACAGATCGGTGATCCTCGCGGGCGGGAGCTGTTGATAGAGATCGAGCACGAGATCCTCGGCCCCTTCGGGCGTGTCGGCCCTCAGCTTGTCGATGTGCAGCTTGCCGTTCTCGATGATGCCGCCTGGGATCGTGCCGGTTCGCGCCGCGCGGCCAAACTCCTTCAGCCGTGTATCCAGTCGAGCCCTGCGCTCGGCCAGCCATTCGCCGGGTCGCAGCGGCACGGCGAGCCGCGCGGTCTGCTCTATCGCCTGTGGCGGGACCAGAAGCTGCTTGAGGTCGCCATAGCGGCGCGATCCCGCCAACCATATGTCACCGGACCGGAAGGCGTCGCGGATGTGGAACAGCACCGCGATTTCCCAAAGCCGGTGGTCGCCGCTGGGCTCAGCGCGAAGATGACGATGCCATTTCGAGTTGGGACGTAGAAAATCCACCGGCGGATCGACCTTGATCCCGTTACGCAGCATCGCAACGGCCGCCAGAAGAGGCGTGGCGATCGGCGCCGCCTGCATGTCGAGCAGGCGCAGCATCCTGGGCGCGTAGAGGCGGAAACGGTGATAGCCGTCCAGCACACGGCTGAGCGGGTCGGCCGCGAGCACGTTGGTCAGCGCGGAGGCCGTGGCGACAAGGGTTCTGAACCGTTCCCAGCCAGGCCCGGTGGCGATTATCCCGTCCAGGGCCGTGCCATCGTCCTGCGCTCCAAGCAAAGCACCACCGATTTCGGCAAAGGACTTCAGCGTGTCCCGAACGGCCGCCTTTGCGTCGGCGATCCTGGTGTTGCAAAGGCGTTCGGAGGCCCGATAGAGACGGCCTACGATGCGATCGTGGGTCTCCACGATGACATCGGCCAGCGATGACCGCCATTCCAGGGTGCAGACAGCGAGGATCGCAAGCCGCCTGTCTTCGGGCAGATCACGCATGCCGTCGGCGTAATAGCGCTCGCCCTGCCGGCGAAGCCGGGTCACACGATGCGCCGGCACGCCGTCCAGCAAATCCGCCGGAAGATCGAACCTTTGAAGATATTCCAGTCGATCCATCAGCCGGTTAGCGGCTGCTGAATTTGCGCCAACCTCGAACTGTCGCAGCCATACGAAGCGCGTGACGCGACCATCCACCGTATCCTCCAACAGGTGAGCCAAATTCTCGCTCAGGGTTGGCGTGATGCGATGGGCGATAAGATCCTCGATCCGGCGCTCGGCCTCAACCAGCGCATCGGCGCAAAGGCGCTCGATCGTCGAGGAGCCGGGAAGGATCGTGCGGGTGCGGCGACACTCCGCAACGAAGCGACGGGCAAGATCCTCATTCGATGTCGCCGCCTCGGCTTCCCGAGCGATCCATTCGCGCAAATCCCGTGCGCCCCGCCCCGAAAAGGAGCGATAGCCGTAGATTCGGCGAAGGTCCGCCAGATGCTCGTGCCGGGTCTCCTCGCGCGCGGCATAGAGGAGTAGATCGTCGCTGGTCAGGCCGAGCTGGGCCGCGATGAAATCCGATACCTGCGCCGGGATCAACTCGCCAGGAGCGAGCACCCGGCCCGGGTAGCGCAGGACGCACAGTTGCAGCGCGAAGCCAAAACGATTGTGGGCGCGCCGGCGCTGGCGGATATGCCCGAGATCCTCATCGCTGAGGGTATAGTGCCGCAGCAGCTCACCTTGATCGACCGGCAAGTGAAGCAGCGCCTCGCGCTGTCGATCGGTCAGGGTCACGCGACGCGGCATACATGCTCCTTATTCTTTCCGAGCTACGGTTTGAGATAGCTTGATTGAGATGCTGGTTAAGATACACAATAGCCCAATCTTATGTGCTCATGTTCGTCACCGCCTCAAACCTTCGTTTGTGATCCATGCTGATCGGCTACGCCCGCGTGTCCAAAGCCGACGGCTCGCAGTCGCTCGACCTGCAGCACGATGCCCTTCGCGCTGCCGGTGTCGAGCCAGGCAATATCTATGATGATCGTGCATCCGGTAGCCGTGATGATCGCCCCGGTCTTGCCGCCTGCCTGAAATCGTTGCGCGACGGCGATGTC
Source organism: Sphingomonas sp. NBWT7 (assembly GCF_014217605.1). Lineage (NCBI taxonomy): Bacteria > Pseudomonadati > Pseudomonadota > Alphaproteobacteria > Sphingomonadales > Sphingomonadaceae > Sphingomonas > Sphingomonas sp. NBWT7. The sequence continues at coordinate 46,902 of NZ_CP043640.1, forward strand.
CTCATCGTTTGGAAGCTCGACCGGCTCGGCCGAACGCTCACCCACCTGGTCAGCACGGTGCAGAATCTGTCGGATCGCGGTATCGGTCTGCGGGTGCTCACCGGCAAGGGCGCGCAGATCGACACCACGACGCCATCGGGCCGGATGGTGTTCGGCATTTTTGCCACACTGGCGGAGTTTGAGCGGGATATGATCCGCGAGCGCACCATGGCTGGCCTGGCCGCTGCCCGCGCGCGGGGACGCAAGGGTGGCCGCAAGTTCGCCCTCTCCAAGGCCCAGGTGCGGCTCGCTCAGGCTGCTATGGCCCAACGCGACACGTCCGTTTCCGACCTCTGCAAGGAACTCGGGATCGAGCGCGTCACTCTCTACCGCTATGTCGGTCCCAACGGGGAACTCCGGGATTACGGTCAGCGCGTGCTTGCTGCCAAAACGCGATGATGATGACGGGAGCCCCGATCAAACTTACCCAAGCGGACGCCGCAGACGTTGCAGACCTGTACAACCGTTGCAGCGACTATTTCCTGTTGCAGGACGGGGCCGCGCCCACGCTGGACGGTGCTCGCGAGCTTTTCTCCGATGTGCCGCCCGAAAAGAGCGCCCACAATCAAGCTGTCCTGGGATGGAAGGGGCCTGGCGGCCTATATGCAATCGCGGCCATCCTCCGCGATTATCCGCGTGATGGCACATGGTATCTCGGCTTCATGATCGTAGATGCCGCACAGCGTGGTCGTGGCGTCGGACGCTCAATTTACTCGACGGTCGAAAGCTGGGCCGCTGCGAGAGGTGCCACAGAGATTCGGTTGGCCGTGCTGGAAGCGAATGAAGCGGCAGAGCGATTTTGGCGTTCTCTCGGCTTCATTGAGTATCGGCGCGTTGGGCCAGACACCTTCAAAATGCGTAGCCATCGCCGGATAGAACTGAGCCGTCGCCTTTCTGGCGCGACCGTAGAAGGCAGCAACAAGTAAGATCTCGCGCCGGCTATCTGGGCGAGCTTGGCGTAGGATTCCGCCCCCTCCCGCAAACGCCCCCTAGATGTACAATCAGAGGTACACGACGATCACAACAAAGGGTTCTTCAACGATCCCGAATTGCGGAAGTGATCGCCGTGTCAGATCGCCAACGCCAGATAGGTCCCAGCGGCAACGATCAGGCCAAGCGAAATGACGCCACCGATGGTCGCGCCAAGCGAAGGATTGACGCCGCCGGCATCGGAATCCGTCAAATCGATCAGTGGCGGTTCCTCCTGCCGAAGCATGGGGCCCGCCGCGTTCTGCTGAGTCAGCAGATATGTGGTGGTGTCCAGCATTGCTCATACCTCCGAACGTCCCAAACATACGACGTTCGAGGTTTGTTCACAAGCTGGTTGAGGGCGGAGCTTTCCTGATGGGAGCCCGCTTCCGGGAGAAGGACCAACGGCCAAGCCCGCTGGAGCATCTGAACCTCGCGAATACGCTGGTTTTCGGATTCTCGTGGATGCTCGTTATGGCGATCGGCCTGATGCCGATCTTCGAGACGATCATTCAGCGGCCGCCGTCGATGTCGATGCCGGCGGTGATCGCGTTCTTCACGGCCGTGGGCAGCGGTGTGGTGCTGAAGCGTCATTATTCTTGGGCGGGGATTGTGCTGCACATCTTCGGGCAGATCCTCATCTGGTTGTCGATCTTCGTTATGTCGCTGGCGGCGGTCTTGTATGCGCGAGCTGGATGAAGGCATCGCAGCTCCAAGGCCACGGACGCGGCACAGCGAGCTCGATCCGGATTTTTGGGCGACGGCTGATTACCTGCTCATTGGTGAAAGGGGAGCAGCTGAAAGTCCGCTTGCCATCCATGTGGTATTTTGACGAGCTCACTGTCTCATGATCGAGCCGCCTTCTCTGCCTCCTCGAAAGCTGTGATCGCCGACTCATGCTCGCGAACCAGTATCTGGAACGCCTCGAACGCAGAATAGCAGCGCTCGCGCTCCGTCGCTAAGAGATCGGCGATCTTATCAAGGTCGAAGGGATCACGGCCACCGAAGCCATAACAGATCTGGCCCGTCGTCTCATTGACGTGACGACTTACGAGGTCGGTCATTCCGATTACAAACTTGGGGGAAAATCGATGGTTATAAGCATTGCGGAAATCGAGCGTGCTTTCCTTATATTGGCTGGCCCCGATGGCTTCGACACGTCGTTTGAACCGCGTGTATCGGCGCCACCCACGCCCATACTGATCAGTCGTATTGAGCCAGATCTCACCATCAAGTGGTAGATCATCCTTCCAGTCGGTCAGGTTCTTGGCCATGTTCGCCTGGTGACAGAGATGTGCCGACGCGAAGGCAAAGCGCGATCGGATCACATACGGCAGGTTGACCGCGTTGGTGGCGAGCACGTCGATGAACTCGTGCGTCGCCTCCATCTTCTCATCGTCCGACAAGTTGGCAACGACCCTGGCCCACGCCTGCAGGCGATGGACGTGGTTGGTCAGGTCGTTGACGATGTTGGCAAGTTCGGACGAAAACTCATCCAGCATCTGAGAGTAGGCCATCCAAATCGCGCCGAGGGGATTCGGAAGGTTGCGCCAACGATAGGGCATGAACTTGCCAGCCACGGGCAGGCCATCGCGGATCTCGCGATAGGCAGCGTACAAACCAAGCGCCAGCCGAGACTGCTCGGCAGTCGGATCAGCGCCCATAGCGAAAAATCCAGTCGGCGACAGCTTCCAAGAGTTCGTTCACGTTGCTGCTGCCGACCACGATATTCTCGTGAGGCTCGATGCCGTGATACCGCGTCAGCGCGGCTGCGCCGCCCGAGAAGCCTGTCCGCCGCGCGATGATATTCTTGGTCCGCCTGTTCTCCTGCCAATAGGTCACGATTGCCCTGTGCTTCGATGTGCTCGGGCTTCCGGGATGGAGCGCGCGCGCTTCGGGAAAATGCATGTGACGATGGTGCGCGTGAAGGAGCGTAACGTCATACAGCCGGGCAATGAACGCGCGCATTTCATCGACGCTGCCAGGCGTTCCGACGTCCTTGCAGTCGATAGCCACGCGGGGCCGGCCCACGGGGATACCGCCGCCGGGCGCGCTGCGCAGACTCGCGCCGACGCTGGCGGGAACCACGGCAATATCCATCTCGTGCGTAGCGCCACTTCGTCCCCCAAACTGGATCCCGTTCCAGATCTCCCATGCGGGCAGCCGACGCCAGCGGTAGCCGATCACGCTGCCATTGTTGGTTCCCTGAGAGGCACTGGCAACACCGGTCGGTACGCCGCCCCGCTGGATAAAGCGTCGATCCGTGTCACCGGGATTGATACGTGACCCGTCGGACCGCTGGATCCAAACCTCGAAACCGCGAACCTTAAGCTCGCGCGCAATGCCCGTCATGACAAACAGCTCGAAGATCCGACCGGCTCCGCCAGCATTCTGCAGCGTCGTGGCGCTGCCGAGCACCGCGTTGAGGGCGTTTTGGACATCAGTGATCATATCTGGGTCTGGCCCCGCACTTGTGACGACCAGCTTTCGAGGGCCAGGCGTAACTTGGGGATAACAGACCGTGATTGATCGGCGCCCGACCGGTCGACTTTTAGCTGGTCCTCACCAAGAGCAAGCACGATCAGCGGAACGCCGGCAGCCTCGCCCGTGACCAGGCCGGTTTTGGTGATCTCGCCGTCCAAAATGGCGTCGAGGTTCTCGAAGCACGCGGCCAGTTCTTCCAAGGTCGAATCGAGGCGGTCAGCGACATACTGCGTCGCCCACTCGATCTGGTCGTCGCCGACGATCGGCTGCGGCTCGGCGGCGATCAATTTGGGTTCACCGGTTGCCTTCGGTTGTTCCCCGTTTCGAAGCTCTCGGCGTGAGGATGCAAGGGCGTCGGGCGTCTCTTCGGTCTCGCGCCCCCGCCGAATACCATCGATCAACTCGAACGCGAGCCAATCGGCCCCCACCGCGGTCAAGGTCTCGATCAACGGGATCAAGCGACGGTCAATTGCCGCCATCTAGCGCCGCGACCCATGTGTGGCCGCATTGTGCCGCTCAGCGAGCCGGTCAGGTTGTTTCAAATGACGATCCCTTGAATAGCGTAGAGCGACTGCCGCACGCCGCTACTTGTGGTGAGAACGGCACGGGACCGCAACAAATCATCGGCTGAAATCGGATCGAATGGGCTATCAGTGCCGTTCGACTGCCCGACAGGATCACGGCAGTCTCAAAGTCGCTCGATCTCCACGATCGTTGCCGATCCTTGCGCTTCAAGTCGACGGGCATCGTCGCGCACGTTCTTATGATGCGTAAACAGCAGGACCTGATTGGTCTCGGCGAAGCGCGCGAGGAGATCGAGCGTGGCCGCGCTGCGCTCATCATCGAAATGCACCAGGATGTCGTCGGCAACGAATGGCAGCGGCTCGGTCGAGGCCGAATAATTCTCAAGACTTGCCAGCCGGAACGCGAGGAACAGCTGATCCCGTGTTCCGTCGCTCATGGCGGCAACCGGCACCGCAGCGCCGGACTGGCGACGTCCGACCACGACGGGCAGGCCCTTGTCGTCGATATCGGTGTCGATCGCCGAGAACTCGCCGCGCGTGGTGGAAGCGAAGAGTTCGCCTGCGCGACTGACGAGCGGATCCTGCTGCTCGCTGCGGACCCGGTCGATTGCCTTGGTGATCAGCGCGCGCGCGACGGTGAGTTCGACATAGCGCTCGACTGCGGCCTGCATCCGCGCGGCTGCGCTCTCGCGCTCCGCGATGGCCTGATTTACCCCCGATTCAGCCGCATATGTGTCGAGAGCGTCCTGCGCCGCCTTTTGGGCAAGGATGGCGGTCTCCACGTCGGCTTCCAGCTGATCTGACCGCTGCTGGGCAACGGTCAGGGCGCCACGCAGTGCATCGAGATCGCGCCCGGCCCATTGGTCACGCAGCGCGGGGATGCCGAGGCCGTCGCTCACATCGGCAATCGACCGCTCCACTTGCGCCTTCTCGTCCAGGAGGCGCGCCCGGGCGGCGCAACGCACCCCGACGTCAGGCAAGGCGTCGCCTTCGACCGCGACGCCTGCGCTGATGGCAAGCGCTGCCATCGCGGTGCGTGCTTCGCCATCGACCGTCTCCAGCGCAACGCATTCGGCCTTGGCGTCCTCGACATTGGGCGCGAGCGCCACGCGCTGCAGCCGCGTCGCGTCCTGTTCTTGCCACCGCGCCGCTATCTGGTCGGTTGCCGCTAGCGGATCGGCAGGCAGCGAAAGGTCGAGGCTTGTACCCAAAGCGACAACGGTAGCCTTCAGCGTCGCTTCGTCGTCATCCATTCGGGTAAGACGGGTGCGGGTTTGCGCGATCGTGCCGAGCGTCGCCCGGGCGCCCGACCATTCACTAATCAGTGCGCCCGCACGCTCCGGCGCGAGATCGGTATCGAGGCCTAGACCGCCGAGTGCGGCGCTCCACTGCTGCTGCCAGGTTTGTTGGGCTGTCACCAGGTCGGCAAGAACCTGGTCGGCCCGCTTTGCGGTTGGCCGCAGCGCCTCGGTATCGCGCAGGTCGCGCCGATAGTCGGCATGTTCGGCCTCATGCTGGCTGAGGGCGGCGCACAGCGTTTGCACTTCGGCCGCGAACGCCTGACCTTCCGAATGCTTAACCTTCATCACGACCTGCGCGCTTTCGAACAAGGTACGAAGCGGCTCGAGATCAGTTGCCTGACGATCGGCGTCGCTGACGAGGGCGCGGGCGGCGTCGAGCGCGTCGAGCGCCAGTCCACGCCGTTCGACAAAATCCAGGAGGCCTGCAAGCTGTGGAAAGCGTGCGGTCGCGTCGGGAAAGGCCTGCGCGAAGGCGGTGGAACGACGGTCAAGTCGTGCGCCGATATCGGCGATCAGCGTGCTGCATCCGTCGATCGCAATCGTGCCGCTGGCGAGCTGTTGACGGGCGAGGGCAAGATTTGCGGCATGTTGCGCCTCGGCTGCCCGTCGATCAGCGAGATCGTCGGCGCCCCGGACGTGGCTTTCATACGCGTCGATGCCTGTTCGCCGGACCGTCGCATCCGCAGGGATGTCGGCATCGAGATAGGCATGGCGCAGTGGGGACCACGCGCTGGCGCGAGCACCCCGGGCCTCGGCCAACGCCACGTCTGAAGCGACCGGGCCGGCTGCCTCGAGCTGCGTAATTGTCTCGCTCGCGACCTTGGCCTTTTTCTCGGCATCGACCTTTTGTTCGACCTGGCTCGCCAAGGCGGTTTCGAGTTCGCTGCTTGCCAATTGCTCGGCGCGAATGGCATCGGCGGACGGACAGACGAAAGCGACGAGGTCGCCGAGCGTCGGAAAGCCAAGGGCGGTGATCGTGGCGGTCGCCGTGGTCAGAGCCTGGTCGGCTTGACGCTGCACCGCGACTGCCGTGGCCGCCTGTGCGGCGAGGCTCGCAAATTGGGCTGCGCTGAACGTCACTGGCTTTTCGTAGCCCGCCGCGACGGCGGCATCGAGGCGATGTTGCAGTATCTCGAACCGGTCGGCTAGATCGGCCGTGCGTTCGCGCGCAGCCACCATGGCAGCGCCACGCTCGATAGCGTCGGTTGCCAACTGCTGCACATGATCCAGTGCAGCCTGGCTCGGTAATCGCGCGGTCAGATCGGCATCGGCCGGCAGGTGCAGCATGCGGCGAAGTGTCGCGAGCCCGGCCTCGGCCGTCTCGATATCCTTGAGCCGGTTTGTTCGGTCCGTGCGAGCCTTGCGGACGTGAATGGCTTGCTCGGCGAGATCGCGGACCCGGGCCTCCGCCTCGATAAACGGCTCTGACACCACCAGTGCGTCGAGCCGCTGAACGAGCCGGTCCCGTTTCGTCCGTCCGTCGGCGAGTGCTGCTGCTGCTGCGTCACGCTTCTGCATCGCCTCGTCCACCTGGCGATGAAAGTCTGTCGGCAGGGCGTCGAGATCTGCATAGTCGCTCAAGGCCGCTGTCAACCGATCGAGGGCGAGCATATGCGGCACGGCACGGACCAGCCGCTCCAGACCGGAGATTTCGGCGCTGACGGCTTGCTTCTCGGTTCGCGCCTGGCTGAGCTTGGACATCGCGGCGTCCGCAGCCTTGCGGCTTTGCTCATAGGCATCGCGCGTGACGGTGTGGTGCTTCACGTCGCGGTCGGCGGCATCGAACGCGTCGAGCGCTTTATAAAAGGCCCGATCGCCAGATCGCCGCGGCGCGAACAGCTTGTCCGCTTCGGAGTCGAGAGCATCCAGCCGCGCCATCAGCGATCGCAGCCCGCCGCCGGCCTCGACAATCAAGCGGCCGATATCGCCATCGGCAGCGAGCAGACGCGATCCGCCGGAGCGCAACGTCTCATGATTGAGGCCGAAGAGCGTGGCAAACCGCTCGCGCGTCGTAGCGCCAAGCAGGTGGGTGAGGATCGAGTCCTCAAGGGATCCGCCCGCCTTGTCGGTCAACGTGCGGCCACGACCGCGCCGCCTGCGTAACGTCATTTCGGTGCCGCTCGCATCGACCAATGTCGCGCCGACGCGCATGCCATCATAGCCGAACAAGGTGGCATGCGGCGTCCGTTCCGGAATGCCGAACAGGAAGTCGCTCAGCGCGGACAGGCAAGTGCTCTTGCCGGCTTCATTGGGGCCGTAGATGATCGTGAGCCCCGCGGTCGAAGGAATGACGAGACTGCGCTCGGCAAAGGCGCCGTACCGCTCGAGGGTAAGTTCAGCGAGCCGCATCGCCGGCCTCCGTCTCGTCGATCAGGGAGAGTGCGAGCGCGCGCGCGCGCGCCGGCGCTTCGCTGCGCAGGGCTTCGAAGAACGCCTCGGCATGTGCGCCTGCCGGCATCTTGGCTCGGACCTCGGCAAGCCGCGCCTCGACCAAGTCGTTCAAGATCTCGTCGGTATCCGCGCCGATCTCGGCCGCAAGCCGGCCCGAGACGGTCGGATCGAGCGAGTTTGGCTGAGCAGGCGGGGTTGTCGCAATCACCAGCTTCTCCAGCCAGATATCGCTGGTCAGCGTCGCGAGGAGCGCCGCAATATCGTCGCGCAGCGATTGCGGATCGAGCAGGAGGCCGCGATGCTGGGTCGTCTCGCCGACTAGCCGCAAGCGAACCGCAAGCGCGCGATCACCCGCTTCGGCGCGGACGGTCTCAATCGCCACACGGATCTGGTCGAGCAGCGCGGTGCGATTTTCGGTTTCGGCTGCCTCCACCGTAAGGACAAACCAGCGGACGACATCGAGATCGCGATGTTCGACTTGAGTAACCTGACCATCGCTCACTGTGACGATGGTTGCGCCCTTGGGTCCCGTTTCCCGCGGGCTGCGTCCCTGCAGATTGCCGGGATAGACGATGTGCGGATCGGTGTTCAGCACCGCGCGGCCGTGGACATGGCCCAACGCCCAATAGTCATAGCCATGATTGACGAGCTGCTCGACCGTGCACGGCGCATAGGGCGCGTGATAGCTCTCGCTGCCCTGGCAGGCGGTATGCAGCACGCCGATATTGAAGTGGCCAGGAACCGCGGCCGGATAATCTCGGGCGATATTCTCGGTCACGTCACGCTGCGGGAAGCTGCGACCATGCACCGTCACCTGCAACGCTTCGATGGCAATCGCCTCAGCGCATTTGCTGTCGAAGACATGGACATTGGCCGACATGGAGAGCTTGGCAGCGAAGCGATTTTCGGCATCATGATTGCCGAGGATCATGAACACCTGGATTCCGGCTTGCTCGAGGCGCCGCATCTGGTCGATGAAGAAGAGTCCGGTCTCAAAATTGCGCAGGTCGCCGTCAAAGATGTCGCCTGCGAGTACAATGAAGCTGCAGCCTTCGTCGATCGCAAGCGCAATGAGGTTCTCGAACGCGTCGCGCGAGGCGCGGTCGACGCGCGCGGCGTAATCGGCCGACTTGGTGGCCAAACCGAGGAGCGGGCTGTCGAGATGGAGGTCGGCCGCGTGTAGGAATGTGAACGTCATGGCGCAGTTGCCTCCCCTTGGACACGGGTGTCGCCGATCCCGGTTGGGTGATCCAGACAGTGCTCCAGCAAGTGAATTTGTGCCGCGAACTTCTCGGGATTCTCGTCGCTCAGGCGCTGCAGATTGAGCAGCTTCCAGCGTAACGCGGGCAGGTCGGCTATCTGGTCGCTGAGGCCGATCGCGGACCAGTCGGGATCGAGCGTGAGAAAGCTGGTCAGGAAGCGACGACCGTCCGTGGTCCCGGCACGTTGCTGGACCATGCCGACAAGGGTCTCGCGTGCGGCGAGCAACGTGTCGAGCGCTTCGACCTCGACCGTCATTCCCAAGAACTCGTCATTATACTGGCCCGCGATGTCGAGGCGATGCGGACAGAGGAGCTCATGCGTCGGGCGCGGGTGGCTGACGAGATAGATCAGAAATGCGCGAAACAGATCGTCATCGATCCCCTCCTGCGTGAGCAGGTGGTGGATATCGAACAGGTCGCGCGGATGCTGGCGGTCTAGTGCTGCCGCCATCTTTCCGGCATAGAGATCGGGCAGCGACACGACCTGCATTTCGGCAAAGCCGAAGCGCTCCTCCACGCTCGGGCTGACCGGGCGTATCTCGGGCGGGAAGACCGTGCCGCGCAGCACGGGCGAGACCTCCACCTTTATGGCGGTGCCGCCCGAATGCACCAGCAGGCGCTTCCCATCGACAAGGAGATGCCGCTCGACCTTGAAGCCGAGCCGGGATTCGAGGCGTTGTGCGATGCGCTCCAGGCCATCGCGGACGGCATTGAGCGACGCCTCCCGCTCGGCCACGGGCAAGTAAACGAGATCGATATCGACCGAGAGGCGTGGCAGGTCGCGCACGAACAGGTTGATCGCAGTTCCGCCCTTCAGGGCGAAATCGGGTTCGGAGGCGATTTCCGGAATCGTGCGCAGCAGAAGCGCAACCTGGTCCAGATAACGCTCAGCCGTCATCGCTCGCCTGGTCAACTCTGGCGGAGAGCGAGACGGGTATGGTGATCTGGTAGCGAGCGTCGAGCCGGCCGCCCGGCGCCAGCTGTCGTTTGCCCTTGCCGAGATCGACTTGCGTGCGATCGACATGCTTGACCCAAGCATGCGTGTGGCGGTCGGCGTAGAAGAGGAAGAGCCGCTTCGCCCGCACGCTTCGGCATGTCTCGAGCAGGCGGGTGACGATACGGGGCCGCAGATTGGACAGGCCCTGGAAGATATCGTCGGCATGGTCGAAGCCGACATTGGCGGGAACCTCGTCGAGCATCTCGATCGCCGCACGTTCTTCGCCGGCGACGCGGAGGAAATGGTCCCACGGGTTCGTCTTGGTCGGTTCAGCGACCGCCGCACCGAGGCGCCCGGTGCCAAGTTCGAAGCGTCGCCATTCCAGCCCCAGAAGGGTGTCGGCAAAGAGCGAGCGGGTACGCAGCGTCAGGGCCGCATCGAGCGGCAGTTTCATCAGCCAAGCCGGCGCGGTGCGATCGGGATCGTAGAGATAGATTGCCGGATGACCGCCGAGGCGCAGATAGTGGCTGCGGCCCAGGAGATCGAGCGCGGTCGGCCCGCCGACATAGAAGGTCGAAGGACGCAGCTCCTGCGCGGACAGGATCGCAGCGTCCCAGCGCTGGGTGGAGGAATCCGAGCCGGTCGAACGGCGATAGACACGCGGCGCGACCCGCTCGAGCCAGCCGTTCCGGACATAGGCATGGATCGAGGGTCGCGAGACGCCCTGATCCTGGAGCCAGGCGCTATCCACCAGCTGACCGGGATCGAGCTGGGAAAGAAGCCGGTTTAGAGAGGTCTTTCTTTGTTCATTCACGCTGAACTTTTTGGCATATTTGTAAACCGGCAGCAAGACCGAGTTTAGAGAGCGCGCATAAAGTTCATGATCAGTGAACAAAACCCACGTTTGATAAACTGGAGGCCGAAGGTGCTTGTCCTGCTGCCACACGGCGGCGCTGGGACTGCCGTGGCAAGCCACCCTCATCCCTGCGGTATTTCGGGCGCGGCCGGCAGCGCGACAATATTCGCTGCGCCGAACCAGGCCGTCAGCTTGGCCATGGCATTGGCGCTGAGGATCTGGGTGAAGAGAAGCGCCAGGCGCACCTTGGGACGCGAGCAGGCGACATAGAAGAGATTACGGTTGCTCTCGAAGAAGGCCGTCTTGTCGGCAGGCGGGCCGGCATCGATCCACTCCAGCATCTGCGCGAAATTATACTTGTTCCAGCCGCGGCCGACGATCACGAGCACATTCTCGAACTCGGCACCTTTCACGCCATGCTTGGTCGCAAACGGCGTGTGCCCATCGATGAAGCGGTCGAGGGCGATGAGCTCAGTGTAAGGAACGGCGCGTAGCTTGCGCAGCTGGGTAACGCGGCGCGACTCTCCCTCTACGGGTTCCGGCCCCACGTCCGCCAGTCGCTGCTCACGATCCTCGACCGCCTCGGGGAGCCGCATGTGCGGTTGCTCGGCGATGAAGTCGATCACCTCGCCGATCGAGCCGGAAAGGCGAAGCGCGATCAGCGCCTGCATCGCCTCCGCCCACGCGACCTTGTCCTGATGCCGTCGAATGCGCGGCATGCCTGCTCCGAAACATTCGAACATCTCGCCATAACGCTGGTTCGCAAAGGCCGCGCAGGCGGGCTCAAGCTGATCGGTCAGGAATTTGATATGCGGATCATCCTTCTTCAGCCAGGGATCGTTGAACTGGCCGTAGATGGGCGGGATGCTGGCATAGCCCTGCTCGCGTGCAAGCACGCTGTGGCTGAGCATCAGGATCTTGGTCTTCTCGATGGCAAAATCCCAGCCTTCGTCGACAAGCCGCGTCTTGATGTGCTGGAAATAGGCCCGGGCGGCTTCGGGGCTGGTGTCGCCGGTCCAATGACCACCGCCCTGGCCTGTGCGCCGGACGCCCGGCCAGCCATTGGTATGAAAGACGCGCGCTTCCCCCAGCGCATCAGGATCGCTCACCATCTGCGGCAGGGCAGGGCGCATGCGATTCAGCATCTGGACGATCGCATCGACCGATCGAAAGTTCGCGTTCTTGTCGATCACCTCCAATGCGGCGTGCTCGACCAACCCACAGCCCTCGCCATAGATCTTCTGCCAATGATCGCCGAACAGCCCGATCAAGGAGCCTTCCCCGAGATCGAGGAACCAGCCCTTGAGCGCATCGACAAAACCGGCGTCCGTATCCTGATATTCGTCGATCAGCAGGATTGGATAGCGCGCGGTCAGCACCTTGCGAAACTTCGGCAGTGCGAGGGCTTGGATCATCAGCGCCAGCACGTCCTCGTGCCGAAGCGTGACCTGTTGATCGCTGACACCGGGAAACCCCAGCTCGTAATGGACCCGCCGGGTGCCAATGCCGCCGAGGGGTTCAAGGCGCTCCGGCCATTCGGGAAGGCCGGGCACAAGCGCCCGCAGCGTCGTCTGGAAATCCTGCAGGACCGACCAGCAGAAGCCATGTACCGTTTCCGGGCGAACTGCGGGATGTGCCTGGATACGAGAAATGATCTCGTCCTTGGCGACATTGGTAAAGGTAATGCATCCTACCTGCTGACGCCGACGCAAGAGCTCGACGCCGCGCCGGTCGATCAGCCGGCGCAGCGCCTTCTCGAGCGAATACGTCTTACCCGCGCCGGCGCCCGCTTCCAGGCGAAAGCTCCGGTTCTCGTCGAGGCAGGCGAACATGCGTTCCAGCGCGACGCGGCCGGCCGCATCGGCGGGGCTTTCTGGTCCGTCAGCCATGGTCGTCGACCTCGGCAACATTCACGGCGATGCCTCCAGCCCCGGCGACGATCTCGACCGCAACGGCCGCCGGCGGCACGATCGGCGCCGGGTTGCCTTGCGCGAGCCAGCGCAAACCCTCGGCAATATATCGGGGCACATTCCAGTCGGTGTGCTCGATCGCATGAGCGAGAGCGAACGTCGACTTCTTCTGATCGGCCGCATGCTCATAGGCGAGCGTGGCCGGATCGCCTTCGCCAAGCGCGAAGCGATCGGGATTGGCGAGGATGAAGGCGTCCTCGAAGCTGCGTGCGCACGGCCCGCCATCCGCTTCGGGGATCTGAAACGCGAGCCGGCGATTGCCAACCATCTTGTCGGTCGACGTCTTCGCCAGCAATTCGGGCGGCGACACGGCATTACCAAACCAAGCCTTGATGCAGCCGTTGCTGGTGAACGCGCCATCGGCGACGGGGACGGCCACGCGCTTTCCCTTCTCGTTGGGCTTCACGGCATCGATGTCGGTGATGATCAGCGTGCGCAACTCGAGGAAGGTGAGCAGGTCGAAGAAGCGGTGCGCATAGGCGCCGCCGACTTCCATCACCGTCAGATACTGGCTGCCGAGCTGGGGCTCTCCGGCGGCAGCCGCATCCGTCTTCCGGATCATCGCGGGGAGCAGAAGGCGCTCCGACGTTCCCTCGATGAGCACGGCCTTGTCAGCGAAAAACAGGTCACACCGCGTCAGGGTCAGATATTGGTGCAGAAATTCGCGATCGGCCGCAGGCGCGTTGCCCATGCCCTGACGCAGGTCTTTGACCATCGACCGTCGCAGACCATCGCCGTCCGCTATCGACAGGAAGTATCGCATGGACTCAAAACGGGCCTCGTTCGCCATATGTGGCGAATGGGTCGTCACCACGAACTGCACCGGCCAGGGCCGGTTCTCGTTGAGCTGCGCCACGAAAGCGTTCGTGATCTGATCGAGCTGCCGAATGAACACCTCCTGCATCTGGGGATGCAGATGGGCCTCCGGTTCCTCGATGAAGATCAGGTGGACGCCAGCCGCCGCCGGGCTTGCCTGATATTCGCGAAAGAAGCGCAACAGCTGGAGGAGCATGTAAACGAGATTGCGGACGCCGAGGCCATTATAGGTCTCGGGCAGGGTGACGCCGTTCACGCCGACATAACGGACCTTGGTATGGTCGTTCAAGAGCTTGTCGACGTCAAAGCTGGTTTCGGTAACGAGCCCGGGATCGGCCAGTCCCGGATAACCAAACAGGTCGAAGGTGGGCAGCAGCGAGGTCAGCTTCGCGTTGAAGCCGGCATGAAGGTCGCCCTGAATTTGCTCTACCGCCGCCTGGAGCTGCTCAGCCGTCGAGCGCTTTTCGGGATCCAGCGGATCTACCAGAGCCGATTGAAAGAGGACTTCGACGACCTTGCCGAGCACGTCGCGCTCGCGGTGGGTGTCGTCGTCGAGCCCCCGCTGTGCGTTGATAAAGCCGCCGTGGATCAGCGCGGTGAGCGTCTTCGGCTCGAGCGCCTTACGGTTGGTCGGATCGTTGGGATCGACCGCTTCGAGCGAAGTCGCATAGGCGGCCGGCAGACGGCTACCGAGTGCGCGAAACAGCGTGACGCGGTCTGCTGCCGCATCTTCGCCGGGCGCGACGATCCCATCGAACAACCCCTCGGTAGCCGTCGGGCGTGGACCAAAGGTGAGGACCAGCCGCGCGTCTGTACAATCGGGATTGAGATCGATGATACAGTCGCTGAGCGGTCCGAGGTCGGGGGCGTCGACATCATAAGCGATATCGAGCGTGACGGTGATCGATGGCAGGTGACCGCGGACGTCGGCAGCGCCGGCGCGATGGGCCTCAAACGCGGTCCAAAAACATTCATGGCAGCCGAGCGAAAAATCCTCGAGCCTGAATGTCAGCGTCCTCTCGGAAAGAAGTCGGCGGAACAGCTCGGCGATCGAGGTCTTGCCGCTATTGTTGCGTCCGACGATGAGCGTGGTCCGCTCCTCCAGCCCGACCGCGACGTTCCGCAGAAGCCGGAAATTCTCGATCTCCACGTGCTTAATTCGCATGCATTTCCGCCCCTCATCCACCCCATGCACGTTGAGGCCATTGTCGCTCGGCCCACAACCTCATTCTGATCCGTTCGCTTGTAGCCAGTAGGCTCGATTCAATCATCCGCGGGTCCGCCCCCCCCGGTGAGGAACTGATGCAGTGACTGCAGCTTCACCAGCAGTTCGTCAAAGGTGATGACGGTCACATCCTTCAGGCTACTCCGGAAGACTTCGAAAGACTTCCTTTTGGCTTCGTCACCAGGATCGCGGCCCGCAATCACTACGCACGTGATCCCGTAGGTAAAAACGTCGAACTGCCGGGAATCGACTTTTTTCTGTTTGATATCCATCTGCAGCTTGTATCGCTGGTCGGCGACCTGGGTGACGGCTCCCGACAGATGTCTGGTGGGCGCATGGACCTCATCCCGATAGGCGCGCGCTTCAACCAGATCGGTTTGCGGCGTCTTGATTTCGATGATGGCAAGGTTGCCGTAAAGGCCCGCTTTCATCACGAAATCCGCGATCTTCCCGCCGGATCCATCAAACTTCGTGCCTCCGACCGCTACCTGATCCCTGAACAATATCACCGGGAGCCCGAATGCGAGCCGCAGCACGAACGGATTGGCGAGGAAAAACTTCTGCCAGAACGCCTCGGCGTGATTTTCGTCGATGCGAAGCGACAGGCGCGCGATCAGATCCTCAAGCGTAATCAGCTCGATCTCTCGGCTCAGGTCGAGCAGATCGACCGGATCGGCCTCCGCGAGTTCCCGAGCAGATGCCTTAACGGTCTTCAGCGCAGCTGCGGCCGCACCCAAGGAGCGCCGGCGACCGGTTTGGCCGAGAGAGCTGGCGAGCGATGTCGCGAGCGCGTCGAGATCCTGCGGCTCGGACCGGTTGCCCGCAATGCCGAGCTCTCGCTCCACTTGGCCGCGAAGATAGGCCTGCTTTGACTGATTTCCGAACGAGACCGCCGTGTTGTGGCTCCGGCGGATAGCCCGGCGCCATCGATCGAAGGTGTCGTAGGGGAGGCGGAGCGTGGCTTCTCCCTGTGTGGTTTCGAAATCCTCGCACAGGGTGAGATCCGTGACGCCTTCTACCCGTTCTAGCGCATGGACGATGAAGCGATATTCGTGATTGAGGCCGAAGCCTGCATAGGGTTGGCGGACACAGCCAAGCGGCAGCTCCTCGAACTCCAGCGAGACGTTCCCGTCGCCGCCGAAGATGTTCCCGTGACCTTCAAACGTGATGGACCGGATCTTCCGATATTTCGGCTTGAGGAAATATCGACTGTCGCTCGCGAGCGTCATCGGAAAGGTGGTCAGCCGGTCATGGTCCATGTCGTACTTTGCGAGGACGATCCCTGCATCCGGCGCGACGAACTCGGGATTGGCCGTAACGGCGCGGGCAATGGCCTTTTCGGAGAGGATGACCTGCAGCATGAAATGTCCGGCACTCCGGGTCAGCTCAAGCCCGAGGGCGTCCTCCGTCCGGTGCGCCACGGCGTAGATTTGGAGGAAGTCGTCGGTGACCGCAGCGCGCTCGATCTCGAGCTTCTCGGCCGTCGGTCGGATAGGACGTCTCATAGGAATTGCGCACCGGCGTGATCGTCGAACAGCTCGGCTCTGCGGACATATTCCGAGAGCGCCTGCATGGACTTATGTTGGCTGACATCCTGCATCTTGAAGATGCTGGCCCGATTGTTGGTCGCTTCGGTCAGGAACCCCGCCCGCAACGAGTGGCCGGCATAGATCGATCCCACGTGGACGGCGGCCTGATAGCGAAGGCGCCGGACAGGATCGTCCTCATCCGCGCGCGCGGGGCGTTGCTTGTCAAGCGTGGGCTTCAGCCTTGGTTCGGCGACGTCGTGGCGCTTCGGGTTCCGCTTCCAGATCACCAATCTCCTTGATAGAGACAGGCGGACGATCGGGAAACTCGGCGACCAGATTGAGATGCCCGCCCATCGCTTCGATGTAACCACGGAGGGTGGATAGGTGCATGTCGGTGCGCTGCTCGACGCGAGACACGCCGTCCTGACCCATCTTCAACTTACGTGCGATCGCCTTCTGCGTGAGGTTTCGCGCTTTGCGAAGATCGCGCAGGGTCAGCTCTTCAGCGATCAGGGCGTGCGCGCGCGCCTTGACGCGTGCCTGCCGCTCCGGCGCCATGCTGTTGAAAACATCATCGATGGGAACGGTTTTATATTCATTCGCCATGGTCGGCCTCACTTGCCCGCAAGAGCTGCTAAATGTTCGTCGAAACGCTTGTCGGCCCTGTCAACGCTCAATTGCTGCTAACGCGCTTCCACTGTGGCTGCCCAACGACAGTCGCTGCATATCGCACGGCCTATTGGATCACGCGAACAATTCGGAGTGTGACCCGGCCCGCGTGAAGTTGATTCTATTTCCCTCGATCATGTAGATCAGTAGGAAGTCGCCGCCGATATGGCATTCGCGGTGGTCCGCCCATTCCCCTTTCAGAGCGTGGTCCAACCACTCCGGTCCAAGCGGCGCATCATTGGCGATCAAGAGAAGCATCGCCTCTTTGAGCTGGTGCATATTGTAACGGCCAGAACGCGAGAGCCTGTCCCAATCTTTCACGAAGCTTTTGGTATAGGCGGCCTCTCGGGGAAGGGAAGCTCGCTTACTGCTGGCGGGCGTCTTGGTCGAGGGCATCAAAAACGTCCTGGGCATCGGTGAAACGGGCGCGGCGCGCCTTCATCAAGGCGCGCGATTCCTCGATGGCTGCACGCGTTTCAGCGTTCGGCACCTTAAGCTCGAACGGCACTGCATGATCTCGGGCGACGCGCGTGAGAGTCATGCGTACGACGTCGGACACGGTAAGTCCCAACTCAGCCAGCACGGCGGCGGCTTCATCCCTCACGGCTTCGTCGATGCGCGCGCGCACGAAAGCGGTCGCAGTCATGTGTGACTCCTCGTCAAATCTCTATTCGGATGTAGCTCAACTGAGCAACAATTACAAGCAGGCATCGGGCCAGGTGCGCTACAGAAATTGCGCGCCGGCGTGATCGTCGAACAGCTCGGCGCTACGGACATATTCCGAGAGCACCTGCACCGATTTGTGGCGGCTGACGTCCTGCATCTTGAAGATGCTCGCCCGGTTGGCGGCCGCCTCGGTGAGGAACCCGGCCCGCAGCGAGTGGCCGGCATAGTGCGCCGGATCATAGCCGGCGGCCGCGGCGCAGCGCTGGACCAGGCGTGCGATGGCGCGGTCGGACATGCGATCGGCGGTGAGCTGGTCGCCGCGTGACAGCCGCCGGAACAGCGGGCCCTCGGCATGGCCGGCGGCCGCCATCCAGGCGAGCAGCAACGCTTTGGGCCGGATGCGCTTGCCCTCCGGGATCGCGACGATGACGCCCTCGCGGGTCTGGTCGGTCTTCGATTTCGCGATCAGGAGCTCAATACCTTTGTCGACGAGCGCGACATCGGGCACGTCGAAGGCGACCAGTTCGGACCGCCGCAGCGCGGCCGACATGCCGATCGCCAGGAGCGCGCGGTCGCGGACCGCGCGCAGGCCATCGCCTTGGATCGTATCGAGCATGTGGCGCAGCGCCGCGGCGTCGGCGGCGCGCTTGCGGACCTTGGGCTTGCCGTGGGTCGCGCGGATACCGGCGAGCACCTCGAGCAACCGGCCCGACCCCGGAACCGTGTTGGGCGGCGCATGGCCGGCCTGGCGGTGGTAATAGGCGATCGCCGAGATCCGCTTGCCGATGGTGCGCGGGTTGGTGCCGGCATCGGCGTCGGCGCTGGCGAACACGGCGACGGCGTCGGGGCTCGCCGGCAGCGGATCGATGCCATGGCGATTTCATGCTGGCCGCCAGAGGACCGTCTGACGGACAGAGCGAGAAAGGTCGTGGCACATGGCAAGGCGGCGGTTGCTGACACGCGAGGCGCTCGCCCCGCATTACGATCCGCCGACCGAAGAACGGGAAATCGCCCGTTACTTCACCCTCAGCCGTGAGGATCTCGATCTTGTCGGCGAACGCCGGGGAGCGTCGAGCCGGCTCGGGTTCGCACTGCTGCTGCTCTACATGCGTTGGCCAGGCCGAGTGTTGGAGGCGGGAGAGAGGCCGCCCGGTGCCATCCTCGCCTTTGTCGCCGATCAGATCGACGTGCCGACAACGGCGTTCGACGATTACGCCCGTCGCGATGAAACCCGGCGCGCACATCTCGCCGATCTCATGCAGCGGCTCGGCTATACCGCTTTCGACCGGAACCACTTTCGCGCGATCGTGGCGTTCGCGATGCCGGTCGCGCAGACTGCCGCCCAGCCTCTCCTGCTCGCTGGCACCGTGATCGACGAGTTGCGCCGACGGCGGGTGCTACTGCCACCATCGGCTGTCATCGAGGCGATCGTCAGACACGCGCGCCAACAGGCCGAACAACTCACCCATGCAATCCTGACCAACGGCATCGAGCCGGAAAAGCTGACGGCGCTGGACGCCTTGCTGACCCGGCGATCGGATCAGGGGACAACATGGCTGGCCTGGCTGCGCAATGCCCCGCAATCGCCGGCGCCGCGCAGCATCCTGCGGTTGCTTGAACGGCTCGATCATGTCCGCACGCTCGACCTCGACCCGGCGCGCGCCACCATGATACCGTCGGCAACCTTCGATCGACTGGCCGACGAGGCAGTGCGGATCACGCCGCAACATCTCGGCGAGCTGGCGGCCATGCGCCGCCACGCGACGCTCGCGACCGCAGCCATCCGGCTCGAGGAAAGCCTGACTGACGCCGCGCTCACCATGTTCGACAAGCTGCTTGGCAGCATGGTGCGCCGCGCAGAAAACCGGACGCGCGACAAGGCGATCAGGACCGTGCGCGAGATGCAGGGGCATTTGCGCACGCTAACAAATAGCTGCCGCGTGCTGATCGACGCGCACGCCAAGGGTATCGACTCCCTTGCGCGTATCGGCCCCTTCGACTGGGAACGGTTCGGCTCCGCTGTCGCCCAAGCGGAAGTCCTCGTCCGCCCCGAGACGATCGACCGCACGGCCGAACTGATCGAGCGGCATCGCACGGTGAAGCTGTTCGCCGGTCAATTCCTGCGGGCGTTCGCTTTTCGCGGTGCCGGACCGGTCCAGGGCATCCTCGATGCGCTCGCCATCATCGCTGATCTCTACCATACCGGCAAACGACGCCTGCCCGACAAGGTGCCGCTACGCTTCGTGTCGGCAGGCTGGCGACCCTTCGTGATCCGCGACGGCGTCGTCGATCGCGCAGCCTATGAACTCTGCGCGCTGTCCCAGCTTCGCGACCGGTTGCGGGCCGGCGATATCTGGGTGGCAGGCAGTCGGCAATTTCGAGACTTCGACAGCTATCTCATTCCGCCAGCCACCTTTGCAGCGTTGCGCGAGAAGGGGCCGCTCCCGCTCGCGATCGAGTCCGGATTCGATCAACATATTGGGGAGCGCCGTGAGCGCCTGGACCGCGCGATCGAACGGGTGACGGTACTGGCCAGGCAAGGTGAACTGCCCCAGGTCCGCCTCGATGAAAATGGTCTGATGATCTCGCCGCTGAAGGCGATCACGCCACCCGCCGCAGAGGTCGCGCGTCGCACCGCCTATGATCGTCTCCCTCGCGTGAAAATCACGGACATCCTGCTCGATGTCGATGCGTGGACCGGCTTCGGCGACTGTTTCACACACCGGCGCTCGGGCCGTCCTGCCGACGATCGCAACGCGCTGCTGACCGTGATCCTCGCCGATGGCATCAATCTCGGCCTGACCCGCATGGCGGACAGCTGCCGGGGCGCGAGCCTGCGCCAGCTCGCCCATCTGCATGACTGGCACATCAGCGAGGCTGCCTATGGCGAGGCGCTGGGGCGCTTGATCGACGCTCATCGCGCAATGCCGCTCGCTGGATTATGGGGCACCGGCGTCAGTTCATCGAGCGACGGGCAGCAATTTCATGCCGGCGGGCGCGGTGCCGCGATCGGCGATATCAACGCGCGCAACGGCAACGAACCCGGCGTGTCATTCTACACCCATATATCGGACCAGTATGACCCTTTCGGCTCGCGCGTGATCGCCGCGACCGCAGGCGAAGCACCCTATGTCCTCGATGGCTTGCTGTACCACCAGACCGGGCTATCGATCGAAGAGCATTATACCGATACGGGCGGCGCGTCCGACCATGTGTTCGGGCTGATGCCGTTCTTCGGCTACCGCTTCGCGCCCCGCCTACGCGATATCAAAGAGCGCCGCCTGCATCTCCTGCCCGGGCAGGAGGCGGGGCCGTTGCTCGCCGGCATGGTCGGCGATCCGATCGCGTACGACCATGCAGCTGCGCATTGGGACGAACTGCTGCGGCTTGCCACCTCGATCCGGACCGGGACCGTCACCGCCTCGGCGATGCTGCGCAAGCTGTGCGCCTATCCGCGCCAGAACGGCCTGGCACTGGCATTACGCGAAGTCGGGCGGCTCGAACGCTCGATCTTCATGCTCGACTGGTTGCAGGATATCAATCTGCGCAGGCGAACCCAGGCCGGGCTGAATAAGGGCGAGGCGCGCAACGCGCTCGCCCGCGCATTGTTCTTCAACCAGCTCGGCGAGCTGCGCGACCGTCGGTTCGAAAACCAGTCCTATCGCGCCTCCGGTCTCAACCTGCTGGTCGCCGCGATCATCCTGTGGAACACCCGCTATCTCGAACAGGCATTGGCGGACATGAACACGTCGGACGACATTGCCCGCCATATCGCGCCGCT
This sequence comes from Sphingomonas sp. NBWT7, assembly GCF_014217605.1. Taxonomy (NCBI): domain Bacteria; kingdom Pseudomonadati; phylum Pseudomonadota; class Alphaproteobacteria; order Sphingomonadales; family Sphingomonadaceae; genus Sphingomonas; species Sphingomonas sp. NBWT7. The sequence goes on from NZ_CP043640.1 coordinate 68,321, forward strand.
GGGTTGGGAGCATATCGCGCTCACCGGCGACTATAGCTGGGAGCGGGACGATCGGCCGGCACCGCATCAGCTGAGGCAGCTTCGCATTTCACCATCACTTCTTGCCGCGTGATATGATCCGGGGATGGGAATTGCCGACCCGCGCCCATTCAGGCGAGCAGGTCATCCATCGTCATGGCAGCCGAGACAGGAAGATCGGGCAACGCTGCAATCCTGGGAAGTCCATCACCACGCCAGATCGCACAGACTACACCTATGACCGTTGCCCCAGCCTCTGTTACGAGCCGGGTAGCGTCCGCGACCGCACCGCCAGTCGTGATAACATCCTCAATGAGCACCACGCGCTTGCCTGAAACGTCGCCCCCTTCGACCGCTAGGCAAGTGCCGTAGTCCTTCGGTGCTTTCCGAACGAACGCGGCGGGCATTCCTGTGGCAAGCGACAACGCCGTTGCTATCGGCACACCCCCAAGTTCCAGTCCGGCAAGGATTTCTGCGTTGGCGGGGATCAATGGGATCATCTCCGCGGCCACCCTGCTCAGAAGATCAGGCCGAGCTTCAAATCGGTATTTGTCGAAATATGTAGATGATAGCTGTCCAGACCGCAGCCGGAACGTTCCTTCCAAGGCAGAGGCAGCGTTGATGTCGGCGGCTAGGGTCGGGTCGATCATGCGTACGTCTTGCCATAAGCAAACGGCCGCTTCCCATCACTTTTTGCCGTTCGTTTTCTGTTCTCGCCTAGCGTACGTAAAACTCACTTTCGTGTGGTGACCCCTAGTAGCGCCGTCCCGCTGCTGTGGGCTCGAAGCTGCGCGTCGTTCGAATGATGAGTGTCGCGCCGAGGCGCTCCTCCAGCTGACCGAGCCTCCGGCTGACAGCTGACTTCGCGATGTCCAGTGCCGCGGCGGCCGCGTTGATCCCCCCGTTGTCGATCACCGCGACGTACGTCCGAAGGTCCTCGTACTTGTCTGCCACGCTTGCTCCATGCGCGGTTGCAGGATCAGGACCGCGCCCGGCGCACGCTAGCACCGATCGGCTGTGATGCCATCACCGGACGACTTTGGCGCTGGGCCGGCGCCGCCAACAGGAAACATATCCATGCCGCCAGCCCGCGGGTAACTACGTCTATGCTGGCCCCCGATCCTCAGCTCCCGGACGACAAACCCGGGACGGGAACAGGAACACGCCATGCCACGCCAATAAATCGAGGGCGCGCGCACGTTCGGAGGTCCTTCGCCCGGCGGAGGGCTGCCGCCTAAGCGCACCTCGGTTCGCGAACGGTTCGGCGCACTCCGCAATCCGCCCCCGTTCGTGGTGATGGTGTGGAGGACGAGCCGCATGCTCACGTCGCCACGCTCCTGCTTCGGCTGGTGCGGGCGCTGCTGCCGATCGTGACGCTCTTCATCGGAAAGCTGATCATCGATGAGGTGGTGCGGCTGGTCGGCATGCCTGAGAAGCTGGTGGCGCTTGCGGACTTAATTGTCGGACCGCGAAGACTTGACTGTGACGTTTTCTTATTTAGCAACCTGTGCTGCCAAGTGCATCTTTATAGCACTGCATTACAGGAAGCCTCAAAGGGCAAGCAATCCGTTAACCTGTCTTTGCGCATACTAGGTGCTGATACTCCTTTGCGCCGCTCGGACCAGCGAAGCTTGAGCTGCAGCTAGCCTTGCCGCCGGAATTCGATACGGGGACGCGGAGACGTAATCGAGGGCGACCTCCTCGCAGAACGCGATGCTGGCAGGGTCGCCGCCATGTTCGCCGCAGATGCCGAGCTTGATGTCGGCGCGCGTCGACCGGCCCCGCTCGGCCGCGATCCGGATCAGCTCGCCGACGCCCTCCACGTCCAGGCTGACGAACGGATCCTTGGCGTAGATCCCCTGGTCGACATAGACGCCAAGGAACCGCGCGGCATCGTCGCGGCTGACGCCCAATGTGGTCTGCGTCAGATCGTTGGTGCCGAACGAGAAGAACGCCGCGTCGTGCGCGATATCGGCGGCGCGGAGTGCGGCGCGCGGCAGCTCGATCATCGTGCCGACGAGATAGTCGATGCGGCGGCCCTTTTCGGCGAACACCGCTTCCGCCGCCTGGTCGATCACGACCTTCATCAGCTCCAGCTCCCGGCGCGTGCCGACCAGCGGCACCATCACCTCGGGGATCGGCGCGGCGCCCGTCTTCTCCGCGACATCGACCGCCGCCTCGAAGATCGCACGCGCCTGCATCTCGTAGATCTCGGGGTAGGTGACCCCCAGCCGGCACCCGCGATGGCCGAGCATCGGGTTGAACTCGTGGAGCTCGGCCGCGCGGCGTTTGAGCGTCTCGACACCAACGCCTGCGGCTCTGGCAACCTCGGCGAACTCCTCCTCCTCGTGCGGCAGGAACTCGTGGAGCGGCGGATCGAGCAACCGGATCGTGCAAGGCAGCCCCGCCATGATCGTGAAGATCTCGGCAAAATCGGCGCGCTGTTCGGGCAGCAGCCGATCGAGCGCGACGCGGCGGCCACGCTCGTCCTCCGCCAGGATCATCTGGCGGACCGCGGTGATGCGCGCGGCATCGAAGAACATGTGCTCGGTGCGGCACAGCCCGATCCCCTCCGCGCCGAAATCGCGCGCGACGCGGCAATCGGCGGGCGTTTCGGCGTTGGTCCGCACGCGCAGACGGCGGACCTTGTCGGCCCACACCATCAGCGTGCCGAAATCGCCCGAGAGCTCGGGCTGCACGGTCGCGACCTCGCCCGCCATCACCTCGCCGGTGGCACCGTCGATCGTGATCGTCTCGCCCTCGTCGATCTCGCGCGTGCCGATCCGCATCCGGCGCTGACGCGCATCGATGGTGAGCGCGCCGGCGCCCGAGACACAGGGCCGCCCCATGCCGCGCGCGACCACGGCGGCGTGGCTGGTCATGCCGCCACGGGCGGTGAGGATACCGCGCGCGGCGTGCATGCCATGGATGTCCTCCGGGCTCGTCTCGACTCGTACCAGGATCACCGCCTCGCCGCGCTCCGCCCAGGCCTGCGCGGTTTCGGCATCGAACACCGCCGCGCCTGACGCCGCACCGGGTGAGGCGGGCAGGCCCTTGGTGAGCACGTCGCGCGGTGCCGCCGGATCGAGGGTCGGGTGGAGAAGCTGGTCGAGCGCCGACGGATCGACGCGCGCGACCGCCTCCTCCTGGGAGATGAGCCCCTCTTCCGCCATATCGACCGCGATCTTGAGCGCGGCCTTGGCGGTGCGCTTGCCCGATCGCGTCTGCAGCATCCACAGCTGGCCGCGCTCGACGGTGAATTCGATGTCCTGCATGTCGCGATAATGCGTCTCCAGCAGATCGAATACCTTGGCGAGCTGGCCGTAGACCTCCGGCATCGCCTCTTCCATCGACGCGGCCTTGGCACCCGCCGTCTCGCGCGCGACCTTCGTCAGATATTGCGGCGTGCGGATGCCGGCGACGACGTCCTCGCCCTGCGCGTTGATCAGGAACTCGCCGTAATAAGCGCGGTCGCCCTTCGCCGGATCGCGCGTGAAGGCGACGCCGGTGGCCGACGTATCGCCCATGTTGCCGAACACCATCGCCTGGACGTTGACCGCGGTGCCCCAATTGGCGGGGATGTCGTTCAGCCGGCGATAGACCTTGGCACGCTCCGACTGCCACGATCCGAACACCGCGCCGACCGCACCCCAGAGCTGATCGTGCACGTCCTGCGGAAAGGGCCTGCCCCATTCTTCCTGCACGAGCCGCTTGTAGGTGGCGACGAGCGCCTTCAGATCGTCTGCGGACAAGTCGGTGTCGAGCTGGGCGCCCTTGTCCTCCTTGGCGATCTCCAGCGCTTCCTCGAACGCGCCGTGATCCAGCTCGAGCACGACATCGGCGTACATCTGGACAAAGCGGCGATAGCTGTCCCACGCGAACCGCTGATCGCCCGAGACCCGGGCCAGCCCCTCGACGGTGGCATCGTTGAGGCCGAGGTTGAGCACGGTATCCATCATGCCCGGCATCGACACGCGCGCACCCGATCGCACCGAGACGAGCAGCGGATTGGCGACGTCGCCGAACGCCTTGCCGGTGATGCCCTCGATATGCGCGATGCCCTTTGCGACCTCCGCCCGCAGGCTGTCCGGGAAAGCCTGTCCCTCCTCGTAGTAGCGCGTGCACATCGCGGTCGAGATCGTGAAACCGGGGGGCACGGGCAGCCCGATCGAGGCCATGCCATCCAGGTTCGCGCCCTTGCCGCCCAGCAGGTTCTTGTCGCCGCCATGGCCTGTATCACCGCCGTCCGAAACGCCGCCGCCAAAGCGATAGACGTAGCGCGGGGTCGCCGCGGGCCCGGTGTCAGACCGGAACGTCGGGTTGAGTGAGTCAGCCATGTCTTCCCTTACAAGTTACATACCGTCAATGAGCTCGTCCCCGACAACATCCAAGCTATTCGCTACGTACACTATAAGCGATGGATCCGCTTTACGGCATGTCGCCTCACGCGCGGCAGTTCGGCAGAACTCGTGTGAAGAACGGGAAAGCAGCAATTAGAATTTCTGGGACGCGAATGCCGGATACGCCATGCCGGCTGAGCTCGGCTGCACACCAGCTGAATTCCAATCTTCAGCGCCCAGACATTTGAAGCGAATAATTATTGATTAACTCGTCCACCACTGAAGGGTCGGCTAGCGTCGAGGTATCTCCAATCGCGCCGGGTTCGCCTTCAGCAATCTTTCGCAGGATGCGGCGCATGATCTTGCCGGAGCGGGTTTTAGGTAGGCCAGGGGCGAATTGGATCACATCAGGCGTGGCAATTGGCCCGATCTCGCTCCGCACGTGCTCACGCAGTGCCTGGCGTAAGTGGTCGTCGGCATGGACGCCGGAGTTCAGCGTGACGAAAGCGTGAATGCCCTGACCCTTCACTTCGTGCGGCATGCCGACCACCGCGGCTTCCGCAACGTCACCATGTAGAACCAAAGCGCTTTCCACCTCAGCCGTACCCATACGGTGACCCGAGACGTTAATTACGTCATCAACACGCCCGGTGATCCAGTAGAAGCCGCTTTCATCCCGACGCGCGCCGTCGCCCGTCGTGTAAACCCCTGGGAATGTCTTGAAATATGTTTCGAAGAACCGGCGATCATCACCCCAGACGCCGCGCATCATGCCAGGCCAGGCACGCGCGATGACGAGGTTTCCTTCAGCCTCGCCGTGAAGTTCATTTCCTTCCGCATCAAGCAACTTCGCCTCTACGCCGTAGAAGGGCAATGTGGCGGACCCCGGCTTTGTCTCGGTGTCCGGGAAGGGCGTTATCATATGGCCGCCAGTTTCAGTCTGCCACCAGGTGTCAACGACCGGGCAGCGCCCGTCCCCTACGACGTCGTGGTACCACCGCCAGGCTTCGGGATTAATCGGCTCGCCGACAGTTCCTAAGATCCGCAGGCTGAGGCGGGAGGTAGCTTTAACTGGCCCCTCACCCTCCTTCATCAACGAGCGAAGTGCCGTGGGGGCCGTATAGAGAGTTGCAACCTGATGGCGGTCCACTACCTGCCAGATCCGCGACGCGCTCGGCCAGTTCGGGACCCCCTCAAAGAATAAGGATGTGGCGGCATTCGCCAGCGGACCGTAGATCAAGTAGGTGTGCCCAGTAACCCAGCCCACATCTGCGGTGCACCAAAAGACCTCGGTCGGTCTGTAGTCGAAGGTCGTAGCGAAGGTGAGCGCCGCCCAGAGCAGATAGCCCCCCGTAGTATGTACCACACCCTTTGGCTTGCCCGTGGAGCCGCTCGTATAGAGGATGAAGAGTGGATCCTCGGCGCACATCGGTTCGGGTCTGCACTCGGCTGAGACGTGCTCGGCAGCATCGTGATACCAAACGTCCCGACCTTCGAGCATCAGCACGTCACCGCCCGTGCAGCGTACCACCAGTATCGTCTCTACGCCACCAACGGCCCGTGCAGCCGAGTCCACTACGTTCTTGAGCGGGATGGTCTTACCCGCCCGCCGGCCCTCGTCCGCGGTGATGATCACACGGCTGCCGCAGTCCTCCATACGCCCCGCAAGCGAATCCGCTGAGAAGCCACCAAACACCACTGAGTGAACGGCGCCGATGCGCGCGCAAGCCAGGATCGCGAAAGCCGCCTCTGGCAATCAGGCCCGGGGAGATGCTGTTCACGCGAATACCGTCCTCAGCGAACTCGGCGGCCCAAGTCCTCCCCATTGCGATGATGCCACCTTTTGTCATGCTGTGTGCGAACTGATAAACGCCCCCATTGAAGTTAGAGCCAATCATTGCCGCGATTGACGCTGTATTGATGATCGATCCGCCGCCGCGCCGCTTGAGAATCGGATGGGAATATTTTGTGGCGTAGAAAACAAGGTCCAGTTCATTGCGGATCAGGAAACGCCAGTCCTCGGTACTGAAGTCGCCTATCCGACCGTATCGGACAGCGGAGGCGTTGTTGTACAAAATATCAAAGTCGCCATAGGTCTGCACCGCCAGGTCAATCCAGCCCCGTACCGCATCCTCATCGCCGAGATCGACGACCGCAGTGACCATGTCACCGCCTGCGGCCCGCACCATTTCAACAGTTTCCTGATCGGCCTCCGCCTTCAGGTCACAACCGACGATACGTGCACCCTCCTTTGCGAAGAGCACTGCAGCGGCACGGCCCTGTCCGCCTCCGGTGCCAGTAATGAGCGCTACCTTCCCCGCCAGGCGGCCGCTCATGACCTGGGACTGTCGTACAAATGGGCCTTCTCAGGCATGCGGCGGATATCAATTCCGCTTTCGAGGGTCGGACTTTTCCATTTGTTAACGGCGTTGTCGACTTCGCACATCGCGAGCGCGGCGTTTGCTAGTGGCTGATCGGCCTCAGGTATCTCCGCGATCGGGAACTGGTTGAGATATTCGATAATCTCTTCGAGGCGCGGCATCATCGCATCGTAAAATGCTTGAATCTCGTCCATAGTGCTGTTCGCGCGCTTGACCATTCGCTCATGCGACGTCGGCAGCCCCCAGGCAGGCAAGAACGGATCGATGTCGGTTGTCAAAGGACGGGAAATGCTGCTGCTCACGCTGCCACCTCCGCCTCGGCCTTTTGCCCCGTTGCCCGCATCAGAGCTTTGGTGAAGGCACGCAGCGCCACCTCCTGCGCGCTAAAGCTGATCTCAGTGATCGCGCCCGACTTGAAATTGGCGTGAATGCCCTCGGCGGTGGACAGATCTTCACTGACCACGTCGCGCATCTGGATACGGCCTTGTTCCGAGCTGAACATCTCCCCAAAATTGGTGATCTTGTTAGTATGGTAGAAATCGACCTCCCAGATACATTCATCGGCTGATATTGGCGTGGTGCGCTGAATGTAAAGCTGCCCCTTCTGCACGAACATGACAACGTTGGGGAACAGCAAGTAGTTGTCGAACACCCAGAGCGGATGTTCCGTCCGTAGCACTCCTTCGCCACCGTCGGCTTCAAATCGCTTTTCGGGCTTAGTGTAGGGCGACGTCGCGCCGAATCTGGCTGATAGCGTTGCGACAGGCGTATGCAGGCCCGCGGTGGGGTCCGGCCCTAGATAGACGCCCACGCCACCAGGCACGCCGACACTGTCCGGAAACGCATACGGCCGGCAGCTGTCGGAGGGAATGTTGCCTCCGATGGTATTGCGATGGTTTTGGTCAACATGATAGCCCTCAACCTGCGCATCGATGTGAAACTTCCAGTTGGCCTTAAAACTAGAGCGCCACCCATAACTCCAAGACCACTTCGGGTTAGCGAGATATCTATCGAATGCGTCGCCAAGCTGCGCGAAATACTCGTGCAACGAATGGACCGGGCTAGGATCCAGATTGATGAAGACGAACCCCCCCCCAGACGTCAACCGATACTGGACGGAGCTTCTCATCATCAAGATTCAGGGACCCGAACGTCTCCTGAGCCGGGACGTTGAGCAGCTTGCCGTCGAAGCCATAGGCCCAGCCGTGAAAAGGGCAGACCAGTCCGCCGCGAGCCTTGCCGCACGGGGCGTTGACGATCCGCGCACCTCGGTGCGAGCAGGCATTGTGAAAGGCGCGTAGTACAGCGTCTTTGCCGCGCACGATGATGACCGACGCGCTCAGCGGCTCAACCTGATGGAGCACATAGTCGCCCGGGTTTCGAACGTCACTCTCGCGACCTACCATCAGCCAGCTTTTGGCGAAGATATGCCTCTTCTCGAGCTCGAAAAACTCCGGCGAGATATAATGATCTACAGGAGTCTTCTCGGTGCCAAGCTCGTGGCTCCCCATCGGCGGTAGTTCTAGTCCTTCCAGGACGCCCATCATCGATTCTCCGTGGCCCGAGTTTCCGGGATCTGATTAAGGCGCTCAAAAGAATCGGCGCCACTTGCTCAAGCTAAGTGCATCATCGGCGCGTGTCAACGCTTATCTCGAGATATGACATTTCCTCGAGAGAGTTTGGAGCATAGCGGAGCGGTGGCAGCCGAAAGGGCAACAGCTGAGGTAGAACCCGCCGCCTTGGCCGAAATTCTGCTCGTCAACGCGCTCCCGCCGCTGCGGATCTCAGACCGCTATGCCGATCTGGTGAAGCCGACTGGCATGGTGGCTTTGATGTCGTCCAGCCTTGGAAGCATCACCCTTCAAGGCGGAGGGGCTACGAGGCGTATCAAACCAGCAAGGCCAAGCTCAACATGGGGTTGGGCAGCATTGCGGCGCGACGCGTCGAAAGACGGACATGGCTGGGGGTCGATCCCGGCCGGGCGCAGACCGGTATGAGCGGGCTCCATGCGACGCCACCATCGAGCACAACATCCCCAAGCTCACCGCCATTCTGGAGAAGCGCCAGCGTTCAAGCGGCGCGACCTTCGTCAACTACGCGAACGAGGAGCGCTCGTGATGACGATCGGGACGGTAGAGCAGCCAAGGCTTCGAAGAAAAGCCGGCCCGGACGCCCCGGGCGTCGAGGAAGTGCGAATTCCCAGCACAGGGCAACGCGCGGCGAGACGTGCCGGCCGGGCTCTTCCTAAGATGCTGATTTTAAGTTTAGCAGCGCGTCATCGCACGCTAAAAAGACGCCAGGAGGCCCCTGTGACTGCCAGTCAGGTCAAGGTCATCAGCGGTCTGCAAGCCACAGCTTTCTTGGTAAGGTCCTCTAAGTCCGCCGTCTAGAAGCAGTGCTCGCATTCTGAAGGCGAGAGGACCGGTTGCTCTAGGCTCGCGCTTCTCCGCCGCGCGAGCGGGCACCATGTGTCGCCCGCTCGTCACTCTGACAAAATGTTCAACGAAGCGGCATGATAGCAGACGTCACCACGGGTATCATATTCACAATCTGCTGGAGGATCACAAGCGGGGTACGCTTTGTGTAGGTCCTCGCCGTTTCACTTGATGTGACCGTATGGCCGAGCAGGTCAGCCCGACGTTCCTCGGATACACCTGCAACGGCAAGCTCGGTCGCTACGAAGTGGCGGATGGAGTGCATGTCTTTGCCTTCAGGCACGAGGCCTGCTCTCTCGAACCCTCGCCACCACTTTTTGTAGAAGATGTCGCCGAATTTGCCGGGCTGCGCTCCCAGCTCCGGAAAAAGGGCGGCCGCTCCCGCGCTACGCAGGTGGTCGACATAGCTCAGGAATCCCAGTCGGAGGGCCTCGTCGGCCAGCGGCACGTCGCGCACCGACGACTCGGTTTTTACGCGCCCGGCCTCGGTTCTCCGGACACGCAGCACCCAAATGCCGTCGATCAGCTCTATGTCCGAGACCATCGCCTTTGCGACCTCCTCGCGTCGGCAGCCAGTGTAAACCAGAAGAAGTGGTATCCAGTAAGCGCTGTCGTGCCAGATGCGACGGCGCTCGATCTGCGGCTGCTCGAGCGGCGCGACATCGTACCGTGCACCGACGGCGACGAGGCCAAGCTGCTTCAGCGGCAGGGCGACGCGCACGAGCTGGCGTTCTTGGAGAAGCTCCGGTCAGACGGACGGAGAATCGTAGAGATCCCGAAGGTAGGGTTGACGCTTGAGGCGTCGGTCACCCTGACGAACGAGGCGATAGCTGACGGTCCGGACTGTCCGTCGTCAGAACATTCGGCACAACTCGCGGCGTAGATTAGCGGAGTGCGGACCTCGTCAGGGGGTTGATGTTAGGCGGCGAATTTGCGGTGCTGCAAGCGCCGATGTTCGATGGTCTGTCGCTTGATCCTTTCGCGCAGTTTGATGATTGCCGGAGCCCTGCCGAAGTAGGCGTCGGCAGGCGTCACGTTGGCCAGGCTCTCGTGGTATCGCTGGTGATTGTAGTGCTCGACGAAGGCCTCGATGTGGGCTTCGAGGTCGCCGGGCAGGAAGTAGTTTTCCAGCAAGATGCGGTTTTTCAGGGTCTGGTGCCAGCGCTCGATCTTGCCCTGGGTTTGGGGATGACACGGGGCGCCGCGGACATGGCTCATTTTCCGGGCCTCGATGTATTCCGCCAGCTCACCCGCGATGTAGCTGGGGCCATTATCGCTGAGTAGCCGGGGTTTGTGCAGCACCGTGGCGCTGTCGCAACCAGAAGCCGCCAGGGCGAGGTCCAGCGTGTCGGTGACGTCCTCGGCTCGCATGTTGGTGCACAGCTTCCAGGCGATGATGTAGCGCGAGAAGTCGTCGAGCACGGTCGACAGATAGCGAAACTGGAGGTTATCCGTGAAACACCGGGTAGCAGCGAAAGTACTTCTCGGTGAAATCGCTCATAATCATCGATGCCGGAGATCTGAATTCGCAGAAAATAATCCCCCTCTCCCGTCATGAGGTACCACTCTCGGATTTCAGGATGATCGTGCAGCGCCGCTTCAAACCGAGTAAGGCATTCCTTGGTCTGTTGCACCAAAACGACCTGGACCATAGCCGTCGTTCCCTCTTCGGGCATCGAGCCTCCCAAAAGGGCGGTATATCCGCGGATCGTCCCGTTCTGCTCGAGGATACGCACACGCCGGAGACAGGCAGATGGCGATAGCCCGACGACCTCTCCTAAAGCATGATTGGTGATCCGGGCATTCAACCGGAGTTGTGTAAGAATCTTCCTATCGAACTCGTCCAGACCAGCCATCACGTTTCCATCACTCCTTCACCGAATCCGCTATTAAATCACTAAAAACGCCAGGTTCGCGCACGGTTTGATCATTAATTCGTCGATTTGAACGATATGCTCTTCCAGAGAGGAGCGCAAATGGCTCGGAGGACATGTCCAAGCGCCGGCAGTCGATTGACGATCGACCTGGACGCTTTGCGCGAGAATTATGCGACGGTGTCGCACAGGATTGCGCCAGCGATGTGCGGTGCGGTCGTCAAGGCCAATGCTTATGGATTGGGTGCCTTGCCGGTTGTGGGCGCCCTGCGCCGTGCCGGCTGCACCCGGTTTTTCACCGCCCATTTGGCAGAAGCACTCGACCTTGCTCCCGCGCTTGATCCGACATGCCATGTCTTCATTCTCAATGGACTTGATCCGGATTGCGAACCGCTCTGCGCTGAGCATGGTTTCTTGCCGGTCCTAAATTCCCTTGCGCAGGTCGAGCGGTGGCGGGCGCTCGCTATCGCTCAGCGACGGCGCCTTCCAGCGGCTTTGCAGGTCGATAGCGGTATGTCACGGCTCGGACTTAGCCCCATTGAGGCCGCGACGCTGAGCGAAACTTCGGTGCGCGATGATGTCGATCTACGCCTGATAATGACCCATCTCGCCTGTGCCGACGAGCCGGACCGGAGCGAAAATAGAGGGCAGCTCGAGCGCTTTGAAGGAATTGCGCGCCGATTCCCGGGCGTCGCGGCCTCCATTGCCAATAGCGGCGGCGTATTCCTGACGCGCGATTTTCACATGGACATCGTTCGATGCGGAATTGCGCTCTTCGGAATAGCCACCTCTTCGTCACAGTCATGTGTGCTCCGATCGGTCGTCCGGCTCGATGCCCGCGTCGTTCAGATCCGTTTGATCGATGCCGGCAGCGGCATTGGTTACGGTCTGGATCATGTCGCTCGACGGCCGATGCGGATCGCTACCATCGGCATCGGCTATGCCGATGGCGTGCCTCGCAGATTCTCGGAGCGGGGTGGCGCATGGTATCAAAATCACTGGCTTCCCATCGTGGGGCGGATCTCGATGGACAGCTTGACGCTCGATGCCTCAAATCTGCCCGACGACCTCCTGCATGACGGGGCGTTTGTCGAATTTATCGGGTCAGCCCAGCCGATCGAAGTCATCGCCGAGTCTGCGGATACCATTCCCTATGAAATTCTCACCGGCTTCGGCCGGCGGCATGAACGCCTCTATCTCGAGAACAATCACATGGAACGTTATGGCGCGGGAGCATGGTCATGAAGGTCGCCGTCCTGGGCTCGGGGGTCATCGGCGTCACCTCCGCCTACTATCTGCATCGAGCGGGGCATGAGGTCGTCGTCATCGATCGACAACCCGGCCCCGCTCTGGAGACGAGTTTCGCCAACGCCGGCGAGGTGTCGCCTGGCTATGCATCACCGTGGGCGGCCCCGGGCATCCCTTTGAAGGCGATGCGCTGGCTGCTGATGCGCCATGCGCCGCTCGTCCTGCGTCCACGCTTCGACCCGGCAATGGCGCGCTGGCTCTTTGCCATGCTGCGCAACTGTAACGCCCGCAGCTACGCCGTGAACAAGGCGCGCATGGTACGGCTTGCTGAATTCAGTCGGGATCAGCTCGCCGACCTGCGAACAGCACTCGCTCTTTCTTACGACCACCGCACTCAAGGCACCCTGCAGCTATTCCGATCTCAGCATCAGGTAGAGGCCAGCTCGAAGGACGTGGAGGTTCTCAAACGCTATGGCATCCCTTATCAATGCCTGGACAGTGATGGTTGCGTTGATTTCGAGCCCGGTCTTAGCGCATCGCGCGACCGCTTCGTCGGCGGACTACGGTTGCCAAGCGATGAAACCGGCGACTGCCATCTTTTCACGACCAGACTAGCCGAACTCCTCGCGCGTCAAGGGGTCGAGTTCCGCTACAATACAACGATACACAAACTGCATGTCGAGCGCGGGCGCATTGCTCAAGTGGTGTCGGATCAAGGTCCTATCACCGCCGATCGCTATGTCGTCGCACTGGCGGCCTACGCTCCAGCCCTGCTTCGGCCTCTTGGCATTCGTCTCCCCATCTATCCGGTCAAGGGCTATTCGATCACGGCGGCCATCGCCGACAGCTTTCGCGCGCCTGTGTCCACGCTCCTCGACGAAACCTATAAGGTTGCGATCACCCGGTTGGGCGATCGCATCCGGGTGGGCGGAATGGCCGAAATCTCCGGCTTCTCGCATGACCTGCCCGAGCGCCGTCGCACTACGTTGGTCCATTGTCTGTCCGACCTGTTTCCGGGAGCCGCGCGGCTTGACGATCTATCCTTTTGGTCAGGCTTGCGTCCCATGACACCAGACGGTCCGCCGATCATCGGACCGACCCAGTCCCCCAATCTCTTTCTCAACGTGGGTCACGGTACGCTTGGATGGACCATGGCCTGTGGTTCGGGCCATTTGATCGGCAGCCTCATAGGCGGTGAAGCGCCAGCCATCGAAGCCCGTGATCTTGCCCTGTCCCGGTATCACCAGTCCTGAACGACAAGGAGTTTATCATGACCATCAGCTATTTGAGCACCAACCCACGCATGAGCCAGGCCACCATCCATGCCGGCGTCGTGTATCTTTCGGGCCAGATCGGCGCACCTGGCAAGGATATCGCGGCACAAACCCGAGCGGTTCTGACAGCGATCGACAGCCTGCTGGAGGAGGCCGGCTCGGACCGCGGTCATTTGCTCCAGGCAACGATCTGGCTCGCGGACATGACAGACTTTTCGAGCATGAACGAGATTTGGGAGGAGTGGCTGAAGGACGTCACGGCACCCACCCGCGCGACGGGTGAGGTTAAACTGGCCGGGCCTGAATATAAAATTGAAATCATCGTAACTGCCGTTCAGCGATAACCTCCGGACGTTTCAGGAGATGCGCGGTGTGCGGCGTCTCCCGATGTTCTTTTGTACCCATCCGGCGGGTCCCGCCTTGTCGATGAGGTGAGCGACCGGTCTTAAGCGTGCTCTTAAGAGTGCACTTAGGAGCGGTCGATGGGGCAGATCACGGTGTTTTCCGGGCCGGAGCGGCGTCGACGCTGGAGCGACGAGGAGCGGCTGCCGTGGAACTGGCGGTCCGGCGCCGAGCCAGCGCTGGCTGCGTAGCGCTCTAGGGTAACGTCCGGAAGTCGGCACGGGCCTTACTTCGTGTGCCGACCTATTGCGGAAGTTCAACATCAACCGCGAGCAATCGGCCTTCATGTTCTCCATTGTATGGCTTTGATCTGCCCCCACCGAGTGGCCCGATTGGTTTGTTAGTGGATTAAGCCCATCGCCGCCATATCCGGACGGAGGTGGAGCGAAGCGGAACCGGAGGCCGGATATGGCGGTGTCGCCGTTTCCGGTGCCGGCGGTCGGTAGCCCAGGCTGCTGTGAGGGCGAACGGTGTTGTAATGCCGCCGCCATGCCTCGATCAGCACCTTGGCCTCAGCGAGGCTGTAGAAGATCTCGCCGTTGAGCAGTTCGTCGCGAAGCGACCCATTGAAGCTTTCGTTATAGCCATTCTCCCATGGTGATCCCGGGGTGATATAGAGCGTCTTCACGCCGATCTGCCCCAACCATTTCTGGACGGCGGTCGCGATAAACTCGCTACCATTATCGGATCGTATATGCGCTGGTGGCCCACGCGAGATGAACAGGTCAGCCAGCGCCGCCAGCACATCCTCGTGTTTGAGCTGCCGGGCAACGATGAGTGCCAGGCATTCCCTGCTGGCCTCGTCGATGATCGTCAGAATCCGGAACTTGCGGCCATCGTGCGTGCGCCCTTCGACGAAGTCGTAGGCCCACACATGCCCGGGATACTCAGGCCGCAAGCGGATACATGATCCGTCGTTGAGCCACAGGCGTCCCCGTTTGGGCTGACGCAGCGGGACCTTCAGTCCTTCGCGTCGCCATATCCGCTCGACCCGTTTGTGGTTCACCGTCCACCCCGCATGGCATAGCAACGCCGTCACTCGGCGGTAGCCATAGCGGCCATATTGCTTCGCCAGCGCGACGATGTCCTCCGTGAGCGCCTGTTCGTCATCTGCCCCACGCGGCACCTTGCGCTGTGTCGATCGATGCTGCCCCAGCACCCGGCATATCCGTCGCTCGGACACCCGGATCGGCAAATCTCGTCCCAACTGATCGATGCAGCGCCGCCGCCGCGCGGGGCTCAGAAGTTTCCCTTGGCAGCTTCCTGCAAGATCAGCTTGTCCAACGTCAGATCCGAAATCGCCCGGCGTAGCCGCTGGTTCTCTTTCTCCAGATCCTTCATCCGCCTCGCCTGGTCGGTCTTCAGGCCACCATATTCCTTGCGCCAGCGATAGTATGTCTGCTCGCTGACTGCGATCCGGCGGCACGCCTCTGCTGTCGAGGCTCCCTGCGCCAGAACAATCTCAACTTCACGCAGCTTGCCGATAATTTCTTCCGGCTTGTGCTTCTTGCTCGGCATTCATCGTCCCTTTCGTGGTCCAAACTATCATAGTCTCTGGGCCACTCAGCGGGGGGCAGATCAATCGACCAGGAGCGCAACCAGCGTGGCGCGCCGCCGGGAGGGAATATATCGCTCGATCATATAGGCAGGCGAAGCGCGGCCTTCCCTGACATATTGCCGAAATCGGTCCGCATGGATGCGGCCAGCCACGTCCGGGGAGATGCCGATCTTCCGCACTTGCCGCAGGCGGTCGAGAATCTGGCGGATGTGATCGGGCTTGGCCGCGATGGGGATTGTCTTGAGCGAAGCGAGCTGGCTCGTGCCGCCGGCGTCGTCAAAGAGCTGGTCGAGGGCGCGGACCTGTTCGGTGCTGAGATCGGCGATCAAGGCATAGGCAGCCTGCTTGCGGGCACGCGCGCGCCCCGCGCTGCTGGCACGTTCGATAGTGGAGATTGACGGCAGCAGAATCCGGGCCTCGCGAAGGGCGGTGACAACTCCGGTCGCTATCGTCATCCCCTTGTCAGTCGCCCATGCCATTTTCCTGGCCGCTTCTATCATGAAGGGGATATCGGCGCGGGTCGGCCCCCGCAGTCCCAGGCGCGCGGCCAACTCTCGGGCATGGTCCGTCATCGTCTGATCCCGCGCCGCATAGTTGGCCAGGTCGGTTACGTGGAGACCAAGCTGTTCCGCGACGAAGGCGGCGAGATCATGGGGTATCGCTCCCCTGTCTTGTATCAACTGCGCCAGTGTGATGCCCGGGTGCCGTAAGAGCGCGAGTTGCAGCGCGACGCCCAACTGGTTCCGTCGCTCCCGTCGTGCGCCGATGATCTCGATGTCCGAAGGCTCGAAGCTATAGAGTCGGGCCAGATGGTCGCGCTCGGTCGGGATGGCGAGGATCTGATCGTGTTCGCTCTCGGTCAGGAGTTGATGCTTGCGCTTCGTCATGCCGATTCCCGTCCACAAAAGGTCATCTGGGCCTATGGACAGCCATGAGTAAAGAGACATAGTATGTGGACGGATATGGATGTGGCGAAGCGGTCGCCTTTCAGAGCGTCCACAGAACGACCCTTTACGGGAACGCCGATCAGGCTCTGGTTAGCTCAGTTTTGCGCGTGATAGTCCAATGCTCCAGTCGTTTGTAGACGATCACCTTGTCGCCGATCAGATCTCCATGCCGGCGACAGAAGAGGTCGAGCTGATCGCGATCGCCGACCAGTTCGACACAGATCGTCAGATGCGGATCGGCAATTTCCGAGCCGTTCTCCCGGATCGGTTCGTGATTGCTGAAGCCGTAATGGGTATTTTGCGCGACGGCGTTGATGATGCCGTCCGCCTTCGCGGTGCGAATCAGCTCGCGATAGAGCGGCTTTGCCCCCCAGAAGCGACGCGGGCCGATCTTGTCGGACGGTTTCAGATAGATGCGCAGCATCCCGACTTCGCGGTGATGGACGGTGAAACGATTGGGCATGACGGGCTTTCGACAGGAAACAGGATCAGGCGCGCGTGCGCCGGCGAGAAGCGCGGTGCGTGCGGGCATCGCGCAGGGTCGCGTCGGGTGTGAGGTGTGCGGCAGGTACCTTTGGCACAGCGACGCGCTGCGACAGGTAGATGCCGTTGTGGCCTGAGCAGAGGTAGGCGACGAAGCACGCGACTGCGATCGGCACCGTATAGGCCGCGCCGAACAACTCGATCCCCATGAACGTGCAAGCCAGCGGTGTGTTGGCCGCGCCCGCGAACAGCGCGACGAAGCCGATCGCTGCGAATAGCCCCGACGGTACTCCGAACATCGGCGCGAGCGCATTGCCGAGCGCCGCGCCGATAAAGAACAGCGGCGTGACCTCGCCCCCCTTGAAGCCCGCGCTCAGGGTCACGACGGTAAAGAGCAGCTTCAGCGCCCAGCTCCACGAGTGCGTATCGGGACCAAAGAAGCTGGCGATGGTCAGGCTGTCCGGTGTCGCGGCGAGCGTACCCAGGCCAAGATAGTCGCGGGTTCCGAGCAGCCAGACCAGCGCAATCACGGCCAGCCCGCCGATAACGGGTCGTAGTGGGCCATAGGGGATCACGCGCTTCAACCATCCGCCCAGCGCGTGATTGGCCTCGGCAAAGGTCAGCCCGGTCAGACCGAAGGCAATGCCGGCGACACCGGCCTTGGCGACGAGCAGCGCGTCGACCGGCACCAGCGCATCGACATGGTAGACGCCGTGATGAATGCCCCAGGCAAGACAGGTCCAGTCACCGACCAGCGCCGCGACCAGGCATGGCACCAGCGCGCGATACTCGACCCGACCGATCGCCAGCACCTCCAGTGCAAAGACCGCGCCCGCAATCGGCGTCCCGAAGACCGCGCCGAACCCAGCCGCGATCCCGGTCATAAGGAGGGTGCGTGTCGCTTCCGCATCCAATCTGAGCGCGCGTCCAAACCCGCTGGCAAGACTGCCGCCCAACTGCACGGCGGTGCCTTCACGTCCCGCCGATCCCCCGAACAGATGTGTCACGACCGTGCCGAAGAAGATGAGCGGAGCCATGCGCAGCGGCACGCCGCCCCCCGGTTCGTGGATTTGCTCGACGATGAGGTTGTTGCCGCCTTCGACCGAGCGCCCTGTCAGATGGTAGAGCAGTCCGACCACGAACCCGCCGATCGGCAGCAGGTAGAGCAGCCAGGGAAAGGCGAAGCGAAGCCGGGTTACGGCGTCGAGGCTCCGCAGGAAGGCCGCGCAGAGCGTTCCCACCGCTGCGGCCATCGGGACCAGGATCAAAGCCCACCGCAGTACCGACGTGGCATGGGTGCGGCGATCGCGAATGAACGCTGCCATGTTGAACTGGTCATAGAGATTGCGAAATGTCGCGCGCACGATTCCTCCTTGCTGCCTTGCGGCGCCTGGTAGGAATCATCGGCCCTTGCGAGGGCGGTTCGACCGAATGGCCCGGCGGAAATCCATCGCCGTGCCTGCGCATATGCTGTCCGACCGCGACCCGGTCAACCAACCGCAGAAGCATGAGACTATCGTTTTGGTGAGGACCGATAAAATGGCTTTGGCCACGGAATAAACCCCGACGAGCATCGTCTACGCTTTCGAGACCGATGCGCTGGAGGCTTATGCGTAGACGAGATTGGATGCTGGGTCTGACGGCTTCGGCCCTACTTACCGGCGCAGTCGCGGCCGCCCCCGCCGATGGCTACGCTACCATGATGTCTGTCGCGATGGACCGGATGATGGCGGGCATGATGGTCAAGCCGTCCGGTGACGTCGACCGCGACTTCGTGGCGATGATGCTTCCGCATCATCAGGGTGCCATCGATATGGCGGTGGCGGAGCTGCGCTACGGCCATAACGAGCAGCTCAAGCGCATCGCGCAGGAAATCATCATCGATCAGCAGCAGGAGATCGCCGCCATGAAGCTGGCGATCGGCCAGCCGCTACCGCCTTCGACGCCAGCCCCGACGCAGGGCGGCGACCACCATAGCCCTATGGAGCACTGACATGATCCGGACCATCCTGCGCTCGGCCGCCTTGCTGATGAGCGCCGCACCGGGCCTCGCCATGGCCCAGCAGGCGCCGTGGAACGCTAAGGACATGCCCGTCAGCCACCGCGACCGCGTCTATGCGTCTGAACAATTCTCCAACACGGTGTCGGTGACCGACCCGGCCGACAACCGGCTGCTCGGCGTCATCAAACTCGGCGATCCCCAGCCGATGAACTTCTCCCCGCTCTACAAGGGACAGGTGCTGGTTCACGGCCTGGGCTTCTCGCCGGACGGGAAGACCTTGGCGGTCGTGTCGATCGGATCGAACGCCGTGTCGTGGATCGACACCGCCACCAACACCGTCAAGCACACGACCTATGTCGGGCGCAGTCCGCACGAGGCGTTCTTCACGCCGGACGGCAAGGAGGTGTGGGTCACGGTCCGCGGCGAGGATTATATCGCCGTGCTCGACCCCACGACGTACAAGGAGACGGGGCGCATCAAGACGCCCGGTGGTCCGGGCATGACGATCTTCTCTCCCGATGGCCGGTACGGCTATGTCTGCTCTTCGTTCAATCCGGTATTGGCTGTGTTCAATGTCGCGACCCACGCGCAGGTCGGACAGGTGGCGCAGCCAAGCCCCTTCTGCCCCAACATCGCCGCGACGCCGGACGGCAAGCAAGTGTGGTTTACGCTGAAGGACATCGGCAAGACGGTCGCATTCGATGCTCGGCCACCCTTCGCGATCCTGAAGGTGCTGGATACCGGGCCTATCACGAACCATGTCAATTTCGCCCGCACGGCCAAGGGGCAGTTCGCGTATGTGACGGTCGGCGGAGAGAATGTGGTCAAGGTGTTCCGCACGTCCGACTTCACGCCGGTGGCAACAATTCCGGTCGGCAAGATGCCGCACGGTGTTTGGCCATCGGGCGACGGCCGGCGCGTTTATGTCGGGCTAGAGAATTCCGATGAGCTGGCCGCGATCGACACTGCCGGCAACACGGTCGTCGCTACCGTGCCGGTCGGACAGGCACCGCAGGCGATCGCCTATGTGTCGAACGCAGTTCCGACAGGCCCCGGCACCGACAATCTCCAGCCGCTCGGCACAGCGGGCAAGGCGCTGCATCTGACCATGGGGCCGATTGGCGGCAAAGGTACGGCAAGCAGCATCACCCTCTTCGACCAGGGCATCATTCAGGTCGTGCAGAGTGCCGTTACCGGTTTGCAGCCCAAGAAGCCTTACATGCTCGTACTGACCGCCAATGCGGACGGCAGCGGCGCTGTAGAGCCGCTTGCGAACTTCATGAGCAACCCGGCAGGTGCGGCGATCGTCAACGCATCGGGTCCGATCCGCCAGATCGTTCAGGGCAGCACCGCGACACCCCGGCGCTTTCTGGCGGTTGCGGAGGTGGTGAACGGCGCGCCGGGGCGCATCGTGCAGGTGCAGCGCGACTGAGATGGACCCGCTTGCCGCCGCGATCGAACCGCTGATCCCCGGGCTGCGCCGCTATGCCCGGTCGTGGTTGCGCGACCGGGTGATGGCGGATGACGTGGTGCAGGATTGCCTGGAGCGCGCGGTCGGGCGCTGGCGACAGCGACGGGGTGCGGAGGTCCGCCCGTGGGTCTATGCGATCCTGCACAATTTGTTGGTCGATCATCAGCGGCAGCATAGCCGGCGAGGTACGGCGGTTCCGCTCCACCTCGTGGACGACGCCGCGCTCGGCCGCCCGGCCGATCAGGACACAGGCCTGCACCACCGCGACCTGCTGCGCGCGCTTGATGCGTTGCCTGAAGAACAGCGAACGGTGCTGCTCCTGGTCTCGGTCGAGGGCCTGCCCTATGCGGAGGTCGCTGCCGTAGTCGGCGTGCCGCTGGGCACGGTAATGTCGCGCATATCGCGGGGGCGCGACCGTCTGGCGACCCTCCTCCGGGAGGGTGAACGGCCGCGATTGAGGAGCGTGCAATGACCAGCCCGATCGGCGAGGACGATCTGGCCGCATGGATCGATGGCAGGCTGTCGCCCGAGCGGCAGCGCCTGGTCGACGCCTATCTTGAAGGCCAGCCGGACGTGCATGCCCGTGTGCGAGAGCAGGCGGAGCAGGCGCGAGCCCTTGCATCCCTGTTCGCCCCCGTCGCGGATGAACCGATCCCGGCGACGATGCGCGTGGCAGCGATCAGGGGACGGCAACGGCAACCGCGTTGGCAGCTCGCCATCGCCGCGTCACTTCTGCTGGCGTTGGGGTTTGGCGGTGGCTGGTCGAGCGCGCGGTGGAGCGGCGAACCCCGCGCGGGCATCGCGGCGCTGGCCAACGAGGCGAGTGATAATTTCCGTGTCTATGCCGCCGACCGGATACGACCGGCGGAGATCGGCCCCGACCAGCGCGCCATGCTGATCCGATGGACCTCCGCTCGATTGGGTGAGCGCGTCACGATCCCGGACCTCAGCACGGCCGGCTATCGCTATGGCGGGGGGCGACTGGTCGCGACGCCCCACGGCCCTGCGGCACTGCTCCTCTACGACGGACCGCAAGCGTCGAAACTTGCGGTGCTGACGAGGCCCATGCAGATCGACAAGACCGCGAGCATGACCAGCACGTCCAGCGGGACCATGGGCCGGGTCACATGGGCGGTCGACGGGATCGGCTATAGTGTGGTGGGCGAGCGACCCGCGGCCGAACTGCATCCGATCGCCGATGAAGTCCGGCGTCAGGCAGATGCCGCGCTTGTGTCCTGATAGCGCCTTGCCGCCTCCCGGCGCCGACGGGCACCGGGCGGTCCAGCGCGATCACGGCTTGCGCTCGACATCCTTCCTGTCGGTCTCGGCCGGCGTCAGACGGGCTCGCTCGCGGATGCGGCGTTCCAGCGGCGCGCCGACGAACAGGACGAGCATTGCAAGGCTCACCCCGCCGATGATGAGCGGCCACACCGCCAACCCTGCTGCCGCGCCGATCGTGGCTGTCACCCAGATGCACGCGGCGGTCGCCAATCCATGCACTTCCTGACCCTGGCCGACCCGCAGCACCGCACCGGCACCGATGAAGCCGACGCCGGACAGAATGCCCTGCATCGCCCGTCCTGCGGCATCGGCGTTCACGTTCGGCAAGCCACTATGCACGATCGCCTGAACGGCGATGCAACTCGCCAGACCGACCAGACCCAGCGTCCGCAGGCCCATGATCTGCCGGTTCTCACGCGAGCGTTCCCAGCCGAGCACCATCCCGGCCGCGGTCGCCACCACCAGCCGGCCAATCGCATCGATCCAGAAAGCGACGTCCGGTGCCGCTGATGCTTCGATCATTCGACCAGCACGTGAACGTGATGCCAGGCGGTGCACAGATAGCCGGCGAAATTCCACATCGTATCCGGCCGCTCGGGCTGTCCCTGCCCGGTCTCGTCGAAGGCACGGGCGACAAGGTGCTGGCGTCCCTTGGCAAGTGTGGCGTCAAGGATCCAGCGCCGCCAGCCCCAGCGCGTCTCCGGATCATCGGCGAAGGTCGCCTGTTGCCAGTCGCGACCGCCGTTCACCGACACTTCGATCCGAGAAATACGGCGGTCATAGGCAATGGCATATCCCTCAATCCGCACCTCTCCGGCGGCCAAACTCTCGCCCGCACCGGGCGAGCAGATCGCGGCGTTGAGCGGCATGGCATTGATCGTCAGACCCTGGCTCCAGTCGACGGTGTCGCTCGTCACAGCGGCGGGGAAGAGCTTGTAGTCGTGCGCCTGGATCGGTGCCTCGGAGGGCGTTTCACGCACCTCGATCCGTGTCAGCCATTTGGCGCTGCGGACCCCGGCATAGCCAGGCACCACCATGCGGAGCGGGGCGCCATGTTCGGGCGTCAGCGGCTCGCCATTCATCGCCCAGGCGAGGAGTACGTCGGGCTCCCGCGCCTTGCTCATGGCGATCGATACCCCGAACAAGGCTTCTTCACCCTCCACGTCCACCTCGTCCGCGCCGGTGAACGCCACGAACAGCTCGGACGCATCCGGCGCGCCGACCGCATCGAGCACATCGGCCAAGCGTACGCCGGTCCACTCCGCATTGCCGATCGCGCCTACGTCCCACGGATCGCCGGAGGTGTTGGCGACCTGCTGGAGATCGGTACGCCGGTTGCCGGCGCACTGGAGAACCGCCGTTACCGTGCGCGTGGCAAACGTGCTCTTCAGTTCCTGCACCGAGAAGAAGCGGCTCGCCATGCCCCTCCCGCTCACCTCGATCCGATGATTGGCGGGCAGATCCGGCACCGGCCCGTGGCTGCGCACGTAGAACAGCGCCTGCGGCGTCAGAAACCGCTCGATCAACGCACCGGGCGTCGGCTCGGCATTGTAGGGATCAGAACTGCGCTCGATCATATCGGTCATGGACGATCAAACGTCGCGGGCACGCGTAACGCTTCAAGTCTTCGAGACCATCGCAGACGAAAGGCTGCCGACCATTCCGATATCCAGATTGGAATGACCATATCAAACGGTTGGTCGTATCGATCTAAGTACGCGATATATGCTGCATGACTTTGGAGCAGCTCAGAATATTCGTCGGTGTCGCGGAGCGCGAACACGTCACCAAGGCAGCGGAGGCGCTGAACGTCACGCAGTCTGCTGCCTCCGGGGCGGTTGCGGCCCTCGAAGCGCGCTACGGCGTTCCGCTGTTCCACCGCGTCGGGCGTGGCATCCAGCTTACCGAGGCAGGCCGCGGCTTTCTGGAGGAAGCGCGCGCGGTGCTGGGGCGGGCAGCGCATGCCGAGACGATGCTCGCGGACTATGCCGGGCTCGCGCGTGGTTCGTTGCGGATCGTCGCCAGCCAGACGATCGCGAGCTATTGGTTGCCGGCAAAGCTCGCCGCCTTCCACGAACGCCACCCACAGATCGCGGTCGAGCTGGCGATCGACAACACCGAAGGCGCGGCAGCGCAGGTGTTGAGCGGCGCGGCGGAACTCGGCTTTGTCGAGGGCGAGGTGGACGAACCGGCGCTTGCCCACTGGAATGTCGGGCATGACCCAATGGTGCTGGTCGGCCGCGAGGAAGCCGAACGCATCGACGAGGCCTGGCTGCGCACTACACGCTGGATCGTCCGTGAGCAGGGATCGGGTACGCGCTCGACTTTCGAGGACGTGCTGCGAACGCGCGGGTTTGATCCGGCCCAGCTGACGATAGCGATGACGCTGCCGTCCAACGAGGCGGTGCGCACCGCCGTTGAGGCCGGTGCCGGCGTTGCCGTCTTGTCGCGATTGGTCGTCGCGCGCGCGCTCAAGGCTGGCGATCTCGTCGAGCTGCCGCTCGGGCTGCCCGACCGCGCCTTTCACGCGCTGCGCCACAAGGAACGCTATCGCACCCGCGCGGCCGACGCGCTGACGGATCTCATCAAGGAGCAGGTCGCATGACTGCCGACACGCACTCCGTTCTCAGCGGCCTCAAGCCGCTCAGCCGGCTCGATCACCCCCGCGAGATGATCCGCCAGTTCACGCCCAACTGGTTCGCCGCGACGATGGGCACGGGCATCCTTGCCCTCGCGCTGCCGCAGGTGCCCGGCATCGGGCCTTCGCTTAAACCTGTCGGCGAGGTGTTGTGGTTCTTCAATATCGCGCTCTTCGCGCTGTTCGCCGGCCTCTATGGCGCGCGCTGGGTGATGTTCGGGCACGAGGCGCGGCGCATCTTCGGGCACAACACCGTGTCGATGTTCATCGGGACCATTCCGATGGGGCTGGCGACGATCATCAACGGCTGTCTCGCCTTCGGCATCGCGCGGTTCGGAAATGGCATCGTGCCGGTCGCGCATATCCTGTGGTGGATCGACGTCGCCATGTCGCTCGCCTGCGGCGTGCTGATCCCCTACCTGATGTTTACCCGCCACGAGCACAGCCTGGACGGCATGACCGCCGTATGGCTGCTGCCGGTCGTCGCTGCCGAAGTGGCGGGCGCCAGCGGCGGGCTGCTCGCGCCGCATCTAACCGATCCTCATGCGCAGCTAGTCACGCTTGCGACCTCCTATGTGCTGTGGGCCTATTCGGTGCCGGTCGCGTTCGGCATCCTCGCCATCCTCATCCTGCGCATGGCGCTCCACAGGCTGCCGCATGAGAGCATGGCGGCGTCCTCCTGGCTGGCGCTGGGACCGATCGGCACGGGTGCTCTGGGCATGCTGGTGCTCGGGGCGGACGCGCCGGCGATCCTCGCGGCGCACGGGCTGGCCGGTGTCGGTACCGTCGCGGAAGGGATCGGCGTTGTGGCCGGACTCTGCCTGTGGGGCTTCGGCCTGTGGTGGCTGGCGCTCGCGACGCTCATCACCATCCGCTACTGGCGCGCCGGCGTCCCGTTCAACCTGGGCTGGTGGGGCTATACCTTTCCGCTCGGCGTCTACACCGTCGCCACCTTCCGCCTAGGCACGACGCTGAACCTCGGTTTCTTCGGTTTCGTCGGCACGGTGCTGACAGTCCCGCTTGCGGCGATGTGGCTGCTCGTCGGCGCCAAGACGCTGGCCGGCGCATGGCGCGGCAACCTGTTCGTCTCACCCTGCATCGCCACCCCGAACTGATCCGCCATGATGATCGGATCAGTCGGTCCGATCACTTGCGAAACGCCCCTTCGATCCGCCAGCGTGGCTGGCCACAGGAGAGCCTTGTCATGGACAATTTCGACGCCGAACTGGCGAGTGAGACCAGCCGTCGCCGCTTTCTCAGGCATGCCGCGCTCGGTACCGCCGGCCTTGCCGCCGCGCCGGCACTGGCGCAGCAGCTCGTCGACCTGAAGCTGCCTGGCGGCAATGCCGAACGGCCGATGACCAGCGCCTTTCCCGGCAAGGGCAGCATGATCCTCCAGCGTGTCCATCCGCCCTTGCTGGAAACGCCGATGGACGTGTTCGACAAGTCGGTGTTCACGCCCAACGACCAGTTCTTCGTCCGCTGGCACTGGGCCGACATCCCGACCTCGATCGATGTCGAGACTTTCCGCCTCAACGTCTTCGGCCACGTCAACCGACCGCTGTCGATCAGCCTCGCCCAGCTGCTGCGCCTGCCGCGGGTCGAGATGGCGGCGGTCAACCAATGCTCGGGAAACAGCCGTGGGCTGTTCCAGCCACGTGTTGCCGGCGCGCAATGGGGCAACGGCGCGATGGGCAATGCCAAATGGCTCGGTGTGCGCCTGCGCGACGTGCTCGACCTCGCCGGGGTCAAGACAGGCGCGGTGCAGGTGCGCTTCGGTGCGCTCGATCAACCGGTCGTGGCGGGCGCCCCTGACTTTGAGAAGGCGCTCGACATCGACCATGCCCGCGACGGCGAAGTGATGATCGCCTTCGGCATGAACGGCGAGCAGCTGCCGCTCCTCAATGGCTTTCCCTGCCGGCTGATCGTGCCGGGCTGGTACTCGACCTATTGGGTCAAGATGCTGAACTCGATCGAGGTACTGCCCGGCCCCGACGACCAGTATTGGATGGCCAAGGCCTACAAGATCCCCGCGACGCCGGGCGCGAATGTCGCGCCCGGCGCCAGAGACTTCCCGACTGTCCCCATCAACCGCATGATCCCGCGCAGCTGGATGACCAGCCTGCCCGATGGCCAGACGATAGCCTATGAGGCATCGATCCCGGTCGGCGGCATCGCGATGGGCGGCGACTGCGGCGTCGCCAAGGTCGATGTATCGTCGGACGGAGGCCGCACCTGGTACAGGACGACGCTCGGAGCGGACGAGGGCAGGTACAGCTTCCGTCGGTGGGATGGTCGCGTGCCGCTGCGACGCGGTGCCAACCCGATCATGGTGCGCTGCTGGAACACCAACGGTGTCGCCCAGCCGATGAAGCCGATCTGGAACCCGGGCGGGTTCATGCGCGGCAATATCGAGACCACCACCATCATCGCGGCCTGAGGAGCGAGTAGCATGAAGACCCCGTCTCCCGGCATCATGGCCGCTGGCCTGATCGGCCTGACCGGCATTATCCTCGTCTCGATCGGGGCGCCGAGCAGCCGCAAGGCGCCTGCCCCGATCTCCGAGACATCCGAGCCGGCACCGCCCACCAGCGTCTCAGCCCGCGGCTTTTCGCTCGCCTCGACCAGCGTCGACCTGCCGGTCGATGACGCTACCTACCCCGATGGTCCGCACGCCGACGTCATCAACGCCAACTGCACTTCGTGCCACTCGGCCAGCATGGCGCTAACTCAGCCTGCGCTATCGGCGGACCAGTGGAAGGCGACCGTCACCAAGATGCGTGAGGTGTACAAGGCGCCGGTGGCCGAGAAGGACGTTGACGCGATCGTTGCTTATCTCACCGCTATGCCGAGCCAGAAAGCGGCACCCGCAACCGGCAAGGCACAGGATCCCGACCCCAAGGTGGCTCCTGATGTCTCAGGTGGAACCGGATAAGCAAACCTCTCGCATAATCTAAAAAGGCGATTTCGACAGACGATCGGCAGCCTTCAGTAGGACTTTTTCAACAGCCACGGTCGGTTCTGACACCAACTCGCCACCCCAGCTTTTCCAAGGGTTTGCAGGTGTCATAAACCCGTGCCACAATGACAGCATGGAAACCGTGCCAAATGGTCGCAGGCTGATCGGCTACGCCCGCGTGTCGCGCGGCGACTCGCAAGACCTCGACCCGCAGCTTCGCGCGCTGACCGATTCGGGATGCGATCCGATCTACCGCGAGGAGGCATCGGGCGGCCGGTCCGATCGGCCCGAGCTGGCGCGCGCGATCGGCGCGTTGCAGCCCGGCGACGTATTCGTGGTGTGGAAGCTGGACCGGCTATCGCGCTCGCTTCGCGACCTCCTGTTCACGCTGGAGAAGATCACCGAGGCAGGCGCGGGGTTCCGATCGCTGACCGAGGCCGTCGATACCACCACGGCGGCAGGGCGCTTGATGACGCAGACCCTGGGCGCGTTCGCCGAGTTCGAGCGCGCCATGATCCGCGAGCGGACCATGAACGGGCTGCATCATGCGCGCCAGGCGGGGCGGCACCTTGGACGTCGGCCGAGCCTCACCGGCCCCCAGCGTGCCGATATCATCGCCAAGGCCGAATCCGGCCAAGGCTCCCCCGCCCAGCTCGCCAACCTGTTCCGCGTGTCGCGATCGACCGTGCAGCGCGTATTGCGCGAACATCGGGCGCGATTGGCGGGAGTGTAGCCCCCTGCCCTGCCCGGCTTGATGGAGGTCGTCGTTTCGACGTCCGCGTCTTTATCCTACCCACCCGACCCTTGGGCCGAGCAACGCTTATCTCTTGACCGCGTTGTGAGATACAACTACATTTGAGCCAATGCATCGAAAAGCCCTGCGCAACATTTCGTGGATCAAGGGCGCGCTCAAAGAGTTCGGCCGCTTTCCCGAGGACGCGCAGGACCAGGCGACCGACGCTCTCACGGTGATCGCCGAGGGCGACACGCCGGAAATCGCCAAGCCCATGACCGGGTTGGGTTCGGGCATATGGGAACTGGCGATCAAGGAACGGGGAGAAGCCTTCCGGGTGATCTACGCCCTCCAGCTCGACGACGACATTTGGGTGGTTCACGCCTTCCAGAAGAAGTCCAAGAGCGGGATCGCCACCCCGAAGCAGGAAATCGACTTGGTGCGCGAGCGCATCAAGCGTCTGAAGGAGGCGCTGCAATGACCGACGATGACGACTTCGAGCTGATCCGAGGCACTGGCAACGTCTATGCCGACCTTGGCATGAAGGAACCCGAACAGCGCCAGCTTCGCGCCATTCTGGCGGGCGAGATCAGCAAGACGCTGGCGACCGACAATCTGACGGTGCGGGCGGCCGAGAAGATCACCGGCGTCGCTGCCGCCGATTTTTCGCGCATCCGCCAGGCCAAGCTCAAGGGCTTTACCATCGACCGGTTGATGACGATTCTCGACCGGCTCAATCGCGACGTGCAGGTGTCGGTATCGGTATTGCCGCGTAAGGTGGACGGTCAGGCGGGGTTTCACCTTCATCCGGCCTGATCGGCACGCACCGAGAGAGATTGAAGATGGCTGACAACAAACACCGAGGGCCAACCCTCGACAGCTTCCTTGAGCAGGAAGGCTTTCTTGCCGACTCACAGACCAAGGCGATCGACGAGGACGCCGTTCGATCCGAAATGCCGAACGCCGAGACGCGCGCGGCGATGGAGTCGGCGCGCGTTACAATGAAGGCGCACCGCGTCGGCTTCACCGATCCGCAGGAACTCCTTGACGCCCTCGACGACGAAACTCGTTTAGGTCGCTGATAGCAGCAGGACATGGGGTGCCTGCCGCTGCGCGGCACCGCCGCTCAAGCGGTCTTGGCCCGCCGGGTTCCGATCGGCTGGCGGGGGCGAGGATCCGCGCAGCGGATCGCCGCCTTGACCTAGACGCATGGAACGTCCACACGTGAACGTGTTCACAAGTCCACACGTTCACGTGTTCAGGGGTTCACATGAAGGTCATCACCGTCATCAGTCAGAAGGGCGGCGCGGGTAAGACGACACTGGCAATCCACCTAGCCGCGGCCGGGGCGGGCGCGGGGCTTGCCGTGTTGATTCTCGATACCGACCCGCAGGCGACGGCAAGCCACTGGAGCGAGTGGCGCGGATCGTCGGACCTTGAGGTGGTCGATTGCGCCTCCCCTCCCCTTTTGCCCCGCAAGCTCCAACAAGCGGCCGAACTCGGGGCCGACTTGGTGGTGATCGACACCCCGCCCCATGCCGACATCATGGCGCGGGAGGCCTGCAAGGTCGCAGACCTGGTGTTGATTCCGTGTCGTCCGCAAGCCTTCGACCTCAAAGCCGTCGAGATGACGGCCGAGCTTGTGCAGGCGAGCGGCAAGCCCGCGTTCGTGCTGTTCATGGGCGGCCCCCAGCGCGCGCCGACAACCTACCGGGATGCCCGCGAGCTGATCGAGGGCAGCGATGGCGTCGCCGGCATGGGCGTAGACGTTGCGCCCGTCATGCTCACCCAGCGGGCGATCTATCATCACAGCACGGCGCAGGGGAAAACCGCGATCGAGCTGGAACCCGAAGGTAAAGCGGCCGAGGAGGTCGCCGCGCTATGGGCGTGGACAAGTGGACAGGTGAACGTGTCCACACGTTCACGGATGAACAAGAAGCGGGGCGCGGCATGAGCAAATTTGGCGCGATGAAGCAGCAGCGGGTGGAGAAGGCTGGCGCGATCGGCGACAGCCCCGACCAGGCGACGGCGACGCCCGCCACCCGCGCGCAGACCCGGCAGGGCAAGAAGGCCGTGAGCGCCTATTTCAGCCCCGAGGTCAGTCGCGGTCTGAACATGCTGGCGGCCGAGCAGGGAACGACGTTGCAGGCGCTCCTTGGCGAAGCCATCGACCTGCTCATGCGCCAGCACGGCAAGCATCCGTTTGGCGAGCGATAACTGTCCACGTGTGAATATGTGAACGTGTGAACACAAGATTAGGAGCTTTGGGGGTGGCAAGATCGACGAACGCCAGGAAATCGACCGGCACGCCCGCAGAGGTTGAAGAACCGATGCTGCCGATCGAAGCGCCACGTCGCCAGCGCAATCGCATCGGCAAGAAGTCGATCGCCGGTCGTTTCGATCCGGCGGTTGCCCGAGCGTTCGCGATCCTCGCCGTCAAGGAAGACAGCACGATCGAGGCGATGTTGACCGAGGCCGTCCTCGACATTCTCCAGAAATACAATCAGCCCATCGAGAAGTGAACAGGTTCACGTGTGAATGTGTGAACACGTGAACACCTGACCTATTGCGCCAGCATTATAGAGCGCACTTCCCAAAGACATAGGAATCTGACAGGCTTTGGTGTCGGCGGACACGTTCGCCGATTCGCCGTGGCGATCGTAGCGGGTGGCACCGCTAGGGCCAAAACGACGAAAGCCCGGCTTGGCGGCCGGGCTCTCGGAAAGTCTGATGGGCGGAGGCCCGCGTTCTGTAGCAGGAACAGCCTCCCGCAGATCGGACGCGAAGTCAACTCGAAAACGCTGTTTTCGAGAACGGGAGA
Source organism: Sphingomonas sp. NBWT7 (assembly GCF_014217605.1). NCBI lineage: Bacteria > Pseudomonadati > Pseudomonadota > Alphaproteobacteria > Sphingomonadales > Sphingomonadaceae > Sphingomonas > Sphingomonas sp. NBWT7. The sequence goes on from NZ_CP043640.1 coordinate 99,186, forward strand.
GCTTTGTCCATGAAGGATTGCCGCCAGCAGCCGGGCCGACCGAACGACGGGAGGTTCCATGCAAACTGTGTTCGAGGCCCTTGGAGGGGCGAAGGGTAGGCGGCCCGGCCGTCAGACCGGCCAGCGGGTCCACCGCTACAGCCGCACCGAGGAGGGCCGGGAAGGGCGGTTCTGGCAACCGTTCAGTCCCAAGAACGTCGCTCGCTTCATGCAGGCGGCCGAGAAATATGACCGGTTGAAACGGCTTGCCCACCGGCGCGAGCGCAACAACCGCGAGAATGGCGCGATCGGCCATGTCGGGCTTGAGGTGTTGCGCGAGTTGCTTCGCCTGATCGACTACAAGACAGGCCGACTCGATCCGGCCATCGCGACGCTGGCGCTTCGCATCGGCCGCTCGATCGCGGCCGTGGTGGATGCGCTCAAGCGGCTCAAGGCGCATGGCTTCCTCGACTGGTTGCGTCGCTATGTGCCGACCGGCAACGCAGGAATGCGCGGCCCCCAGGTCAAACAGACCTCGAACGCCTACCGCTTGATGCTCCCGCCGCAGGTCGAGCGTGGCATGACGCCTCCACCGCCAGAAGACGACAGCGATCGGCGGCAGGCAGCGGCCGAGGAGGGCAGGGTGATGATTGCCAGGCTACCGCTCGATGAGCAGCCGGGCCAGCTCATCGACGATCCCGGCCTAGCCGCGATCCTTGCCCGGATCGGGCGAGCAATCATGGACCAGGAACGTGATTCAGAGAGGCAGAATGAATCCAGCCAGAGTTAGAAATATACAATGCGGAATTGGCCTAACGGCCAATGCGTAGTTCGTTTCGTGCCGCCTTCGGCGTCACCGGGCGGCCTACCGGCCGCAGGCTTGGCGGGAAGAAAGTGGGCGAGGTCGCGACCGGAACGTGCCGTAGCGACCGTCAGGAGCGCGGTGAGGGCAGGGAAGGGGCTTTCGACATGTTGTCCCGCGCTGGTTGCGCCCAAGCTCACCAGCGGGGCTTAAATCGACCCGTTAGTTTGCAGCCCAGCGACTTAGCCGCGATCGATCATGCCGGATCGAACCGCCCGGCGAACTCGCGATCGGCATAGTAGCGCAGCTTGGCCGCGATGATCGGGCGCTGCCCGGCGAGAAACAGGAGCTGGCGGTCGGGGCGCAGTGTGCGGACTTCATCGGGGGTGAGCAGCGCGCGGCCGACATGCTGCTGACCAAACGAGAGGCCGCTTTCTTCCGCGTCGATCGCGCGGCTCATCGTCTCGAACACGACGGTTTCCTCCCCGGCCAGATCGGAGACCAGCTTGGCGCTGTCCTGATCGTTGACCCCGAACACCTGGAGGACGCCCGCGTTCGACAGGAAGGTGCCGGCGCGTTGCCCGTAGAGGGCGCGGAGCTGGTGGACGTCCTGCAGGATCGGCCAGAGCTGGACGCCATAGCCCGCCATCAGCCCCATCGCGCGTTCGACCGGTTCGAGACGGCCGAGCGCCGCGAACTCATCGAGCAGGAACAGCACCGGCCAGGGTGGACGACCCGGCGCGCGCGCCAGCTCGGTCAGGGCTTGCGCCACCATCAGCCGCAGCCAGCGCGCATAGCTGGCGAGCCGATCGGGCGGCAGCACGAGGAACACCGTCGCCGGCGCATCCTTCAACCCGGCGAACGTGAAATCCGAGCCGCCCAGCACCGTCGCCATGCGTGGGGAGTCGAGGAAGTGGGTATGGCGCTGCGCGGCCGACAGCACGCCGGCAGCTTCGCGGTCGGATTTGCCGAGCTGACGGTTGGCGGCGCGCGCGGCCAGGCCACCTTGCGCCTGCATCGCCGCGAGCTGCGCCGCCAATGCGGCCGGAGCGAGCGTCAGCCGGTCGCGGAGCGTGTCCAGGGTGCGAGTGGCGGGCGGTTCGGTGGTGATGATGTGGAGCAGGATACCGGCGATCAGCGCCTTGGCTTCCTCGTTCCAATGCGCGTCGCCGGCTTCGCCGGGCGCGTCGTGGACCAGCGCGTCGGCGAGCGTCATGCAGTCGTCGGCGAGATCGAGGCCGTTGGGGTCGATACGATCGAGCGGATTGAACGCCGCCGAGGCCAGGCCGGTGACGCCGAACGGATCGAGGACATGGACCGCGCCGAACTTGCCGCGCTGGCGCGCGGCGATCCGGGCGTTCTCGCCCTTGGGGTCGATGCAGACGACCGCGAACGGATATTCCAGCAGATTGGGGATGATGGTGCCGACGCCCTTGCCGGTGCGGGCCGGCGCGATCGTCAGCAGATGCGCGGGGCCGGCATAGCGCAGCGGCTTGCCGGTCTTCACGTCGCGGCCGATCAGCAGGCCGTGATCGTCGTTGAGGGCCTGGGCTTCGCCGGCGCTGGCGAAGCGGGCCGAGCCGTGCGTGTCGGCGCGATCGTCATAGTCGAACCGGCGGAGCAGGGGCAGAACGAACATCCAGGCCGTGACCAGCACCACGGCACCGCCGATCCCGATAAAGCCGAGCTGGGGGACCACGCCGTTCTTATCCAGCTCGAAAAACCAGATCGATAGCAGCAGCAGGGCGAACAGCCCGAGGAACAGCACGATCGCGAACATGCCCATGCCGATGATGTGACGGGCGAACCGGAAGGGGGCGAGCAGGATGCCGAGCAGCGCCCACATCGGATTGGCGCGGGCAGTGCGGGCAAGGTTACGGGTAGCGCGCGCGATGCCCATCCTAGCGGCTTTCCGCCGCCATCATGGGCGTGATCGGCAACGAGCGATCGGCGTCGGGATGATCGAGCAGCCGGAGCAGGATTTGCGAGACGAGGGGAGGGGACACCCCTTCGTCTAGCAGCATATCGAAAAACGCATCATCGTTGGGCGTCGGGATCATGTCCTCGATGACGAGGTTGGCGCGCGACTCCGCCATATCCTCGCGCCACATGGCGACTTCCACGGGCGTACCGCGCACGAAATCCATCGCCCGGACTTCCGCCCGCACCGCCTCGATATCGAAATCCGCCATCAGCTCGCTTCCATCGTTTCCGCGTCCGCATCAAACGCTCGCTTGCCGCGCCGCTTCCAGAGCGCCAGCGCGTCGCCGGCATCATCGCCGCGCGCGCGTCCCGCTAGGTCGAGCAGCGCGCCGTAGAGCGTGGCGCGATCGTCGTCGGTCAGCTCGACCAGGCCGGCTTTCTGGACGAGGCCGCCCAGCTCGATCAGGTGACGGGTGCGTTCGCGGCGTTGCATGACCCAGCCCCGCGTATCGCTACGACGTTCCGCCGCTTCCGCGCGCAGCGTCGCCGCCCGGTTCAGTCGCAGCGCCCGATCCGTCGATTGCAGCAGTGCCGCTACCCCCCTCGACTTCGCTCGGGACAGGTTTGCGCCCGCGCCGCTGAAAGAAGGCAGCGCCCTTCACACGCCATGCCTCCTTCGCGCCCGCATCCTTCGATCCGATCGCATCGAGCAGCACCCCGGCGAGGGTTTCCGCATCGAGCGCATCCGCACCCGTAGCGGCGACCAGTTGCCCGAGCTGTTCGACCCGCTTCGCCTTGAGCGTCCGGGCCTTGTCGTTCAGCGCCTTCAGCTCGGCATCGTAATCGCGAACCTTCCGCATCTATTCCTCCATCATGAAGCAGATCGTGGCGCGAGCAGGATCACGCCGGCGCCGACGATGCACATGGTCGCACCGATCATATCCCACCGATCAGGCGCGCGGTTCTCGACCAGCCACAGCCATAGCAGCGACGCGACGATATAGACGCCGCCATAGGCAGCGTAGGCCCGCCCCGCAGCATCGGCATCGACACGGGTGAGCAGGAACGCGAACAGCGCCAGCGCGATCATGCCCGGCGCGATCCACCATGCCGACCGCCCGAGCTTTATCCACGCCCAGAAAGCGAAGCAGCCCGCGATTTCAGCGAGCGCCGCCATAGCGTAGATCACGCCGGTTGCAGTCAGTGTACCCAGTGTCGGCATCGTGTCGCTTCCGCGCCTTGAACGACAGCACCTTAGCGCACCCGGTATGAGGGTAAAGCCAGAACGATCGGAAAGCGCCAGCGAGTCAGTCACGAGGAGCGTAGCGGATTGTGAGTGCACGCTTATACATTGGTTCCCAATGTGCGTGGTCCTAGTGGGGGCGTTGCCCCCGCCGGACGGCTCCCCCTTAAGTGCAGTAAGGCAGAAGGGCGGGGCGTCGTGGCGATCTACCATTGTTCGGTCAAAGTCATCTCGCGGGCCACCGGGCGCAGCGCGGTCGCCGCCGCCGCCTATCGGTCGGGCGAGCGGCTGACCGACGAGCGCCTGGGCAAATGCCACGACTACACGCGCAAATCCGACATCGAGCATCGCGAGATCATGGCCCCGGATCGCACGCCCGACTGGATGCTTGATCGCGCCCGTTTGTGGAACGGCGTCGAGGCGGCGGAACGGCGCAAGGACGCCCAGCTTGCCCGCGAAGTGGAAATCTCCCTTCCGCGTGAATTGGACGCGGAGGGGCGGCGCGCCCTGGTCGAGACCTATGTGCGCGAGCAGTTTGTGTCCCAGGGCATGATTGCGGACGTGTCGCTGCACCGGGGCCATTCGGCAGACGGGCAGGAGCAGCCGCACGCGCATGTCATGCTGACCATGCGCGATCTGACCGGCGAGGGGTTCGGAAAGAAGAACCGGGACTGGAATGCAGCCGAGCGGCTTGAGGGGTGGCGGGCCTCTTGGGCCGACCACGCGAACCAGGCGCTGGAACGGGCCGGGTGTGATGAGCGCATAGACCATCGGTCGTTGAAGGATCAGCGCGAGGCGGCGCGGACACGTGGTGACGCGGAGGGGCATGAGGATCTAGGCCGGGAGCCGCTGGGCAAGGTGCCGTTGTCGGCGGTGGCGATGGAGCGCAAGGGCAGGTCCACCGATCGCGGTGACGAACAGCGCGGGGTGCAGGCCCGCAATCGGGAGCGGCGCGAGCTGACGCAGCAGCTTCGCGAACTCAGCGCCAGGATCGCGGAAACGATGCGCGGCATTGGCGACAAGGCCAAGGACATGGCGCAGGGGCTGCGCGACCGTCTCAGCGCGGCATGGGGTAGTCAGGACCAGGCCGACGATCGCGGTGCGGCCGAGCGGATCGCGGAGGCGACGGCGCAGCGTGTGGAGCGGGATAAGGACACCCCGGCTCCGGGGAGCGCCGCCGATCGCATCGCCTCGCGTATGGGCAGCAAGGGCGGGTCGGATCACGACCAGGCCGAGCGTGATCTTGAACGGGATCGCAGCAAGGAACGGGACAGGGGCCGTGAACGGTAATGTTGGCAAGGTTGACAAACGTACATACAAACGCCATTCTTTCTCATGGATAGCAAAAATGTCGCTGGCTTCGATTGGGACGAAGGCAACCAGGCCAAATGCCAGAAGCATGGTGTGACGCTGGCGGAAATCGAAAGCGTGTTCGCCGGGACGCCATCCATAGGGCCAGATGCTGCGCATTCGACGGTGGAGACGCGCTTTCTGGCGATCGGCCGCGCCAGCAGTGGCCGTCATGTGTTTCTGGCCTTCACCTGGCGCGAGCGGAACGGGGCCAGATTTATCCGCCCGATCAGCGCCCGTTACATGCACGCCAAGGAGGTGCAGCACTATGAGCAAGGATAAACCCCTTCCGCTGATTTCCAGCGATGAGGAAGCCGAGGACTTCGTGGGTTCGGCCGATCTTACCGGCTATGATCTTTCTGCGCTCACGCCCACGCGGTTCGAGTTCGGCAGCAAGGATGCGCGGGTCAATATGCGTCTGCCCGCGCAATTGCTGGAACAGGTCAAGGCGATCGCCGCCAGCAAGGGCATGCCGTATCAGCGGTTCATTCGTCAGGCGCTGGAACAGGCGTTGCATCGGTAAGGCTATCGATCATGGATGACAGCGACGATCCGGTGATGGCGCTGCTGGCGACCCAGCGGGCGATGCTGGCAGCGGTGGAGAATCTGGCGAACCAGGTGGAGGCGATGCAGGCGAAGGTGGACGCCATGAGTGGCGTGCTGGCCCAGCTCGTCGCCGGCAGCGCCGACGCGGCTGTGGTGGGCGGTGCCGATCGTGTCCCAACATTGGGCGAAAGGTTCAGGCATGCGACGGCCGAGGAGGCCGCGCGCGATCCGGCGCTTTATGCAGCCTATACCCATTATGTGGTTGCCCAGGCGATCGCCCAGAACCTTCACCGGGGCAATCCCGTCATGGCAGAGCAGGAAGCGGTGCGGGCGCGGGGCTGGATCGCGGATCAGCTCGACCAAGGGCGACAGTTCGACATGGCGAAGGCCAAGCGCCGTGAAGATGGCGCGGCCCATGCCGTGATCGAGCCGATCCATGAAGAAATGTTCGGTGGCCGTGTCAGGGTTGCGCGTCAGCCAGGCCTGGAGCGGTAGCGCCCAGTCTGATTATGCTGCTTCCGCGATCCTGATTTCTAACGTCAGGCCGGATGCCGTGGCGAGGTTCACCAGCGCATCGAGGGAGAATTTGCCGAGCTTCCCGCGCAGCAGATCGTTGAGCCGGGGGCGGGTGATGCCAAGGCGTGCCGCCGCCGCTTCCTGCGGCATGTCCCATGCGCGGATACGGCTTTTCAGGGCAGACAGCAGCTCGGAGCGCGCCTTCATGTTCGCGGCCTCTGCCGGGGTGTCGGCCAGTGCGTCAAAGACGCTATCGAAAGTCTGGACTTCCATTGCCTATTCCTTCCTCCATGCCCGTAAACGGTTCGCGGCCAGCTCAATGTCCCTTTTGCGGGGTCGCCTGGGTTTTCTTCTGGAAGGCGTGGAGGACAAGCACCGCCTCCGGTAACGTCGCCAGATAGATCACCCGGAAAGCCCCGGATTGCTCCCTGATCCTGATTTCGCGCACGCCGGGGCCAATGGTTTTCATCGGCTTCCAGTCGTCGGGATCGTTGCCGATCTGGACCTCGTTGAGCTGATGGCCCGCTTCGGAGCGGGCATCATCAGGAAAATCACGAAGCCGAGCGAGGCTGTCACCCAGGAACGAAATTTGTTTCACGGGAGGGGTGTATCAAATTCGATACAAAAAGCAAGCAAGCTTTCGAGTGCAAATGAGCAGTCGCTTCCGCTTGAGAACCTCACGTTCCGAGCTAGACGCTGATACAGTTCAAAATCGAGCGTAAGGCGGGGAATAAGAATGAGATTCGCAACAGGGGTATTGGCAATTGCAGCGGTTCAATTGTCCGGTTGTGGATCATCAAACTCTTCGCAGGCCGAAGCAGATCAGCACGCTACAGCAGTGCCTCAACCTTCCATCCCGGTGCCTGCTGTACCCCAAATGGACCCCTGTGCGATGAAGCTGGCAAGTGCCACAAGCGGGGCTGGCAAGCTCATCTTTCCGAGTATCGAAAAGCGCTTGGAGTGGGGAGCTAGTGAAGGTCGGGTCCAGAGTGTCGCAAACTCGATCGCTTCGAAAACTTCCAGGGATGACAGTGGTCTTACGGCCTACGCGAACGGCTTATGACGACTGGATACAGTTTGAGTTTTCGAGCGGCGTGTTGAGCGGCGTGCATGAGCGGCACAATAATAAAAGTCGGCAGGCTCCATTCGTGGATGGTTTTCTATCAAAACTGAAAATCTCTCTGGGCGACAAAGCAGCTACATCAACCGATGGCGATGGTGCCTGCAATGCTGTGTGGCAGACAGGAAAAAATTCTACAAAAGCCGTGTGGCGTGATTCAGAATGGTTCGTTGATGTCTATTATACGCCATCTAACGGAAAGCCGACACGTTCATCCGAGGAAGAATCTGCCATTTGGGAGTTCTATACTCCTTTGGAGGATAGGCTTGGAAAGGAGGCAGCGTTGAGCGCCACTGCCAAGCATTTCAAAATATCCCGCGACGATGTGTTCCAAGTAATTGTGCGGGGTCTAGAGCAGGGAAGGCCACTGCCTGAAATCACGCCCTTGCCGTTGCCCCAGTCTTCGAAAGGCCCGGCTCCTGAAGCCGCTGGCCGTGAGGCGCTACCGAAAGAAGATCGCCGTTCCTATGACGCACTGAAAGCCAAAGGCTATTCAGATACCGATGCCCGACAAGCGGCGGCAGCGATAAGGCGGCTCTGTGAAGCTGGTAAAGGTGCGGACTGTCAGTAAAGAGTGGTCGTTCTATTGAAAGAATTTTTGAAACGGGGGCAGGGAATGAAAATCTTAGCTTTGGTAACATTGGCATGTCTGCCAATATTGGCTTCGTGCGGGAATAAGGGTTATGATGAGCCTGTTGTTACGAGCAACGCAGCTGCGTCGGTTTCGACAATGGATGGTTCGCCATCGACCGTTAGCGGGTCACAGGCAAAGATAAATGAAATCGACGGAGGCATGGCCACGCTGCAAGCGCATCATGCGGAGGATTCTGTGAAGATGGATCGTCTCATTGGAGAGTGTCAGGCCGAGACCGGGGCTGTGATGCAAGGTGAAGGTGCGATGCGGATCGTCAATTGTGTCAACGGCAAGTGGTAAACTGGAAAATAGCGGACCAGTTTGCTGCCATGGAAAAGAGCATAATTGTGGCGTCTGGTCTTCTTATCGCAGGGTGCCAGCAACAAACTACAGACATTCCTTCAAAGGTCGATCAGTCACATCAAAAAGAAAGTCTCGAGGTATCACAATCTAGATCGTCAGATGCAGGTTTGGTAATTTACCTTGAGGCAAAAAATTGCTTCATTGATACCATGATGAACTCGATGAACCAAGAATCGAGCGGAGAGTTTAAGGTTAACAAGGTTCTTGCGGACGCATTCATGGAAGATGTTGTGAAGGCAGGTGGTCAGATCGGACGAAACAAAGAGAGTGTTATGGAGGAATTGCGCTCAACTGTTGCCGAAAGTGCTGAGAAAACTTCAAACATGACGGAAGCCGACAAGCAGGGTTACGTTAAGGCAACTCATTCCCATGCACTGGATTGCCTTCGAAATAAGAAGGCCGCTCTACAAGGTTGAGAGCGCTTGCTGGAGTGCGTGATACAAAAATCAAAGGTTTTGCATCAGATCGGAAAACCTGCAAATCCAGCCCCTTCCCTGATGCATAAATCTGATGCACGATTCTGCCTGTGATTTACGGTTACGCCCGCGTCTCTAGCCCGGCCTATTCATGAGACTGAGGTTCCGGGCTTGTTGGGTGGCGATGCGTTTTCGGTGATGTGATCCGGACGAGCGCCTCTGGCGGTGTTTTTCACCGCGGTGGGATCGATGGGCTTTTCGGGGTTAATGGAGGGGGGCTTGCGGTTCGGCGGCACGGCCGCGCGGGCTATGTAGGAGCAGGCCGAAGGTTGGTGGCGACGGCCTTGAACGTGGCGGCATCGGGGCATGCTGACGCGAAGGCGATGCGGATGCGCGTTGCGGATTCAATGACGCGGGCGGCGACCTTGAGCAACCGGAGGCGGATCGTTGCGAACTCGGCGACGGCAAGCGCGGCAGATTTTGGATTTCTTGCTGGATCCGCCACAGGAGCCAGTAGGCGGCGGTGTGCAGAATGAGGCGCATCTGGTTGGCATTGGCCGAGCGGCACGAGGTGCGATCGCTGGCGAGCTGGGTCTTGTGCCGCTTGATCAGGTTTTCGGCCTGGCCGCGGGCACAGTAGAGCGTGTCGTAGATGTGCTCGGCCGAGCCCTTGGGTCAGCGAAAGTGACGACATAGCGGATGTCCATGCCCAGCGTGCTGGCCTCGATCCGGGCGACGACGCGGCGCTGGCCCTTCCAGCTTTTGGCGCCGTAAGCGGGTCTCGGCATAGTTTCGCAGGATCACACGCTGCTCCTCGGCCCGCTTGACCGCGCAGGTATCGGCGACGGCGACGATGGCGGGATCGGCCCGCAGCGCAGCGTTGGTTGGCAGGGCCGAACACGAATCGATGCCGTACGCCTCGCAGAACGCCATGGACCTCGGGGCGGCCATAGTGCCCGTCACCGCGGATGGTGAGGTGGGTATCGGGCCAGTGCCGGCGGATGTGACGCACCAGACGCCGGATGTGGCCAGCAGCTTCGGCGCCAGATGGCGTCTTGCCGGTGCGAAGCAGCATCGCCACCGGCCGGCCACTGGCGGTGTCGTAGACGTGGATCGGCAGGAAGCAGCGCTCGCCATGGTGCCCGTTCCAGAACGAGAGCTGCTGATAGCCGTGGACGACATCGCAGGTGTCATCGATATCCAACGTCACCGCCGCCGGCGAAGTGGGATAGCTGGCGCAGTAGATATCGATCATGGCGGCCATCAACTTCGCCAGTTCGCGCGTGGTCGGCGCGTTCTCCCAGCGGCTCATCGTGGGTTGGCTCGCAAGCCCGGCACCGGAGCCCGGCAGCTTGCCCAGCGCCAGGCGGAAGCCGGGATCGTCGCGAAGGGCGTCGAGATCGTCGGCATCCTCGTATCCGCAAGCGATCGCGAACACCCGGGCGCGCAGGATGTCGGGCAGCGCATGGATCACCCGGCCAGGGTCACGCGGGTCGGCTATGCAAGCGGCAAGCCGACGGCAGATGCCCATCGCGCGCTCAGCCTGTGCCAGTAGCAGGACGCCGCCGTCCGAGGTCAGCCGACCACCATTCAAAGGCGGCTGTGACTTTCCGGCTGCGCACTGCTGGGGAATCGGAATGGGTTTTGCAGTATCGTCGGTCATGGCGGGGTGGCCTGTGGCATCTTCTGCCCTGCGGCAGGTTCGGCTTAGACACCCAGTTCCTAATTTCAGATCAGAGGCTTATGCCACTCCCGCCAACCCTCTCGGCCAACGCGGTGAATAAGCCGGGCTAGCACCGGCCAAAATCTGGCCCCAGCAACTCGCCCAGCTTGAAGCGGCGGGATGCACCAAAATCTATCGCGAGAAGATCAGCGGCGCGTCGGCCGAGCGGCCCCAGCTCAGGCGGCGATCGGCGCGCTCGATCCCGGCGACGTGTTGATGGTGACGGGCGACCGACCGGCTTGCCCGCAACACCCGCGACCTGCTGAACATCCTCCATGCGGTAAAGGAGGTTGGCGCGGGGCTTCCGCTCGATCGCCGAGCCGATGGTCGATACCACGTCGCAATTCGCCGAGGTGATTATCGCAGTGCTGGGGATCGCGGCGAGCTGGGAACGCGCGCGGATTACTGAGCGCACAGCCGCAGGGCGAACCCAGGCCAAGGCGCGGGGCGTCAAGTTCGGTCGCAAGACCGCCCTCACCCCTCACCAGCAGACCGAGGCATTGCGGAAGCTCGACGCCGGCGACACGCAACGCACCGTCGCCGCACTGTTCAACGTCAGTCAGGCGACCATATCGCGGCTTCCCAGGCCGTAGGCAGGCGCGCCCTGCCGGGCCGCGCTCTATCTCCGCTACGCTCCGACCGAGCCGCCCGTGGCTGGGCGCCTCGTCCCTGACAGGCAACGATCGCTCGCGCGAATAGGAGGCCGCTTAAAAGCGACCGCGTTGTTATCCCACCCACCCAACCCTTGGGCCGGGCTTTTTGCCCGGCAAGAAGAAGGTTGTGCGATCTTGCTATTCTGCATATTCATCAGACTATCAGAATTGAAGGTGTGCACACTTGCATATAATCACACTTGCAGCGCAAAAGGGCGGCGTCGGCAAAACGACGCTCGCGGTCAATCTGGCGGTTGCGGCCGCAAGCGGCAGGCATCAGGACGGCCCTTTTCGACCTCGACCCACAGGAAAGCGCGACGGCGTGGAGCGAGCGCCGCGAGGCCGAGCTACCCCACGTGGAGCCGATCAGCGCGCGCCGCTTGAACCAGGCGATCGACGCGGCCGAGGCAAACGGTTTTGACCTCACCATCATCGATACGCCCCCGGCAGCCGGAGCCGAGGCAGCCGCAGCCGCACAACGGGCCGATCTCGTGCTGATACCGTGCCGCCCCTCCCTCATCGACTTGGACGCAATCAAGCGCACGGCTCAGCTCATCATCAGCACCGGCAGGACCGGCTTTGTCGTGCTCAATGCGGCCCCGCCTACGGCAACGACGCTACTGGATGATGCGAGGACACTGGCGGAGGATACTGGATTAAAGGTCGCGCGCGCAGTCATCAGGGAGCGCAGCGCCTATCGGGCAGCATGGCCCTACGGACTTGGCGTGGCCGAGCATGAACCCAATGGAAAAGCCGCCCAGGAGATTGCGTCGCTTCGCCAGTTCCTGTTTGATGAATTGCAGAATTGCACACCTGCAAATGTGAAGGCTTGATGTTATGGCACGACGTTCCTCACTCCTTGCGCCTGCCGTCGCCACAAATGCAAAGCCCGAGTCCGCCGCGCCTGAGCGTGTAACGTCCCCACCGGACGCGCGCGCTCCCCGATCGAGCGGGCAACGTCCTGGCAAATATCACTTGGGCGCTTACTTCGACCCGGCCGATCCAACTGCCGAGGCGTTCCGGGTGCTGGCGGCAAGGACGCGCCGTAGCCACCAGGACTTGTTGGCCGAAGCGATCGCCGAACTGGTCGCCAAATATGACGCCGACAAGCAGTTCGGACGTACTTGAACGTGTGCACACATGCACAATTGCAAGCGTGCAGGATTGAAGCATGAAGAAACGGCGCGATCCTAGCCCGGAGTTCGACCTGTTCCTGCCCATCATGGGCGACCTTCCGCTCAAGGATCAGCGGAGACGATGGAACGGCCGTTCTTTTCCTTGCAGAAACGCAAGCGGGTCAAGCCGATCGAATATACCAGCCCGGACGGCGCAACCTGGGTGAAGATCGAGGCGATACCCGCCTACGGCATGGCGACGATCTGGGACGCCGATATCATCATATGGGCCACGTCAGCGCTTAATAGAATGCGGGAGCAGGGGATAAACGACCTGCCCAGGACGCTTACAACCACGTCCTACGACCTTTTGCGGGCGATCAAGCGCAACACCAGCGGGCGCGCCTATCAAGACCTCCAAGCCGCCCTACAGCGGTTGCAGGACGACTTCAATTTCCACGTCCATCCGCGCGCCCAAGCGTCGCAGCAAGGCGGGTTTCAACTGGCTCGACAAATGGACGTTGGAGGTCGATCCCGAAACCGACCAGCCTCGCGGCATGACCATCACACTGTCGGATTGGGTCTATGAGGGGATCATGGCGGAGCGGTCGCTTCTCACCATGCACCCAGATTACTTCCTGCTGACCGGAGGGCTTGAGCGCGCGCTGTATCGTATCGCCCGCAAACACGCCGGCAATCAGCGCGGCGGGTGGACGTGCCGGGTAGAGGTACTGCGGGACAAGACCGGCAGCGGACAGCAAGCCCAAAGAGTTTCAACCGGATGCTCCGCAAAATCGTGGAGGCCAACCAACTCCCCGATTATGCTGTGGAAATGGTGGCGACGAATGATGGTAGCCCAGCCATTCAATTCCGGTTGAGAGGGGAGGCGGAAGCCTTGGCGCTCTCCGAGCAGCTCCAGGCCGAGCAGGACCGACGCGACCGCATGGAAGCCGATCGACGCCGCACCACAGAGGTCGATGACCTCATGGACCGACTTTCAGGCCGCTCCTAACTATCGTGTTATCACACACCGGCACCCGGCTGACGGTCGATATCAGGGGCGGCAAAGCCCCTTGGACACCGGCAAGCGGCGTTCCCGAGCCGTTTGCTATCGTGTTTTCACACACCTTTGATTCGTGTTTTCACACACCGTGCTATCGTGTTTTCACACACCGAATCACGTGTTTTCACCCACCGCACGCTCCGGTAAGCCTTTGCCTTAAAAGCAAAAAATAGCCATTTTTGACGGCTTAACCTACTTAACGATTCATATTTAACAGAATCCTTTAACGGCGGCAGTCCTCCAACGACCGATAGGAGAAGGTTAAATGGAATCGGCCTATGGCCGATACGCTTTCGCTTCGTGCCGCCTTTGGCGTCACAGAGGCGGCGTAAACGCCGCTGGCTAGGCGGGAAGAAGTAAGGCGGATGGCGCAGGAATCGCTCGCTACAGCCACCCAGGCGCGTTGTCAGGGCAGGAGAGGGGCTTTCGGGTAGTTCGGGGTGCCGATGGTCGCGAGTGCCCCCAGGAGGCTTAAATCAGGCCGGATCAAACAGCCCGGCGAACTCGCGCTGATCGTAGTAGCGGATTTTCTCAACCGCGAGCGGGTGTTCGCCCTGGCGAAGCAGCAGGGAGCTGGTCGGGCCGCATCCGCATGATTTCGTCGGGCGTGGCGAGCCGGCGGGCGGAGACATGACCGCTGACGCTTTCCGAGGGGCCGGCGCGATTTTCACCCCAGCCGGTGCCGCGCGACGTGCTGACGGTGTCATATTCGATCGTGGTGTCGCCGATCGTGCGCGATAGCATGTCGGCGGTCGCATGATCGTTCACCCCGAACGTCTGGATCACGCCTGCGTTGGACATGAACGTGCCGGCGCGCTCGCCATAGGTCGCCTTGAGCTGGTGCATATCCTGGAGGATCGGCCAGAGCTGGAGGCCATAGCCCGCCATCAGCCCCATCGCGCGCTCGACCGGTTCGAGGCGGCCGAGCGCGGCGAACTCGTCCAGCAGGAACAATACGGGCCGGACAGGCCGGGCGGTGGACCGCGCCATGTCGGTTACGGCCTGGCTCACCAGCAGCCGCAGCCAGCGGGCATAGGTATCGAGCCGATCGGGCGGCAGGCACAGGAACACGGTGGCAGTCGTGTCCTTCAATTCCGCGAAGGTAAAATCGGACGCGGCCGTGCTGGCGACGATGCGGGGGCTATCGAGAAAATGGGTGTGGCGCTGCGCCGAGGACAGCACGCCGGCCGCTTCGCGGTCGGACTTGCCGAGCTGGCGGTTGGCGGCGCGGGCGATCAGGCCACCGGCGCCGGCGCTGTCCTGCATATCGGCCAGCAGCGCGGCGAAGCCGGCAGGGGCGAAGCGTCAGCTTGTCGCGCACCGTCGCCAGCACGCGGGCGTGGGCGGGTTCGTGGATGACGGTGTGCAGGATCAGCCCGGCGATCAGCGCCTTGGCTTCCTCGTTCCAATGCGCTTCGCCCGATTGCCCCGGCGCGTCATGCACCAGCGCGTCGGCGAGGGTGTTGGCATCTTCCGCGAGATCAAGGCTGGCGGGATCGAGCCGGTCGAGCGGATTGTAGCGTGACGGGGGCTGACCCGAGACGCCGAATGGATCGAGGCACCAGACCTTGCCCTTGGCGGCACGCGCGCGGGGCGGTGACGCGCGCGTTCTCGCCCTTTGGGTCGATGCAGATCACCGAGCGATCGAGCAGCAGCAGGTTGGGGATGATCGTCCCGACCCCCTTGCCCGAGCGGGTGGGTGCCATCGTCAGCAGGTGCGCCGCGCCGTCGTAATGCAGCAGCTTGCCCGACTTCGCCGAACGGCCGATGAGAAGATCCCCGTTCTCCTCCAGCTTGCGCACATCGGCACGGTCGCCGAAGCGCGCCGAGCCCAGCAGGTCGTTCTGCCGGTTGGCGGCGCGGCGGTTTGATGCGCCAGGTCGCGAACAGGATGAGGCCGAACAGCAGGAACGGAACGTCGGTCGATATCTCGCCACGGCCAAAGATAGCCTTGAGCTGGGCGTTGCTGATGAACAGCACCAGCACCGCCACGAAACCCGCGAGCCGCCAGCTGATCGGCCGACCCCCGCCGATGAGCGGACCCGCCATCAGCGCGCCGCGATCATAGGCGTGATCGCAACGCGCGATCGGCGTCGGGATGATCGAGCAGCCGGAGCAGGATTTGCGACACGAGCGGAGGGGGTACGCCCTCATCCAGCATCATCTCGAAAAGCGCATCGTCGTTGGGCGTCGGGATCATGTTTTCGATCACCAGGTTGGCGCGCGAGTCCGCCATGTCCTCGTGCCACATGGCGACTTCCGCCGGGGTGCCGCGCACGAAATCCATCGCGCGGACCTGGCGGCGGATCGTCTCGATATCGAAACCGCTCATTGCGCTTCGCTCCCTTCCGCTTCCGCGTCGAACGCCCGCTTGCCGCGCCGCTTCCACAGCGCCAGCACGTCGTCGGCATCATCGTCGCGCCCACGCCCGGCGAGATCGAGCAGCGCGCCGTAGAGGGTGGCGCGGTCATCGTCGGTCAGATCGACCAGGCCAGCTTTCTGGACCAGCCCGCCCAGCTCAATCAGGTGGCGGGTGCGTTCACGACGTTGCACGACCCAGCTCCTGCTATCCGTTCGCCGTTGCCCCGCTTCCGCCCGCATCGTCGCCGCGCGGTTCAGTCGCACTGCCCGATCCGTCGATTGCAACAGCGCTGCCACCTTTGCGCCCGCGCCGCTGAAAGAAGGCAGCGCCTTTCGCACGCCATGCCTCCTTCGCGCTCGCATCCTTCGATCCGATCGCATCGAGCAGCACGCCGGCGAGGGTTTCCGCATCGAGCGCATCGGCACCCGTAGCGGCGACAAGCTGGCCGAGCTGTTCGACCCGCTTCGCCTTGAGCGCGCGGGCTTTGTCACCCAGCGCCTTTAGCTCGGCATCGTAATCGCGAACCTTCCGCATCGCCTTCACCCTTCTGCGCACCGGTAAGCAGCATTCTAGCGCACCCAGCTTGGGGTAAAGCCAGAACGATCACAAAGCAGCACCAAGTCGGTCAGGAGGAGCGAAGCGGAGGATGAGTGCGCGCTTATACGTCGTTGCCGACGTGCGCAAAGTAGGGCAGTGTGCGGAGCGTCATGGCGATCTACCATTTCTCCGCCAAGGTTGTGAGCCGTGCGAACGGATCGAGCGCGGTTGCGAGCGCCGCCTATCGTTCCGCGTCCGAGCTGCACGATGACCGGCTTGGGCGTAACCACGATTTCAGCAATAAGGCGGGCGTGATCCACTCCGAGGTGATGTTGCCGGAGGGTGCCCCGGAGCGTTTGAACGACCGCACGACCTTGTGGAACGAGGTGGAGGCAGGCGAGAAGCGCAAGGACGCGCAGCTTGCCCGCGAGGTGGAGTTCTCGATTCCGTGCGAGATGAACGAGAAGCAGGGCGTCCATCTCGCCCGCGATTTTGTGAAGAAGCAGTTTGTGGATCGCGGGATGGTCGCGGACCTGAACGTGCATTGGGACAAGGCGAAGGACGGCACGCCGAAGCCGCACGCGCATGTGATGATGACGATGCGGGACGTGGGGCCGGAGGGGTTCGGCAAGAAGAACCGTGACTGGAATTCGACCGAGCTGTTGAAGGATTGGCGCGAGGCGTGGAGCGCGCACGTCAACGAGCGCATGGCCGAGTTGGGCTTGGAAGGCCGGATCGACCATCGTTCCTATGAGGCGCAGGGGATCGGGCTGGAGCCGCAGCACAAGATCGGCCCGGCCGCATCGCGGCGACCGGAGCAGGGGCTTGAGGCGGAGCGGATCGAGGATCACACGCGCATCGCCCGCGAGAACGGCGAGAAGATCATCGCCAACCCCAATGTCGCGCTGGACGCGATCACCCGGCAACAGGCGACGTTTACCGTCCGCGATCTTGCGACGTTCGCGTTCCGGCACAGCGACGGCAAGGAGCAGTTCGACCAGGTGATGGGGGCGGTGCGCGCCAGCCCCGAGCTGGTCACATTGGGGAAGGACGGTCGCGACCAGGAGCGGTTCACGTCGCGCGACATGATTGCGGTGGAGAACCGGCTTGAGCGCGCGGGCGACGAACTGGCGGACCGCGCCGGGCATGGGGTCGCCAATCGGCATCGTGACGCGGCGATCGGCGCGGCCGAGGAGCGGGGCCTTGTCCTGTCAGGCGAACAGCGCGACGCCTTCGACCATGTGACCGGCGATGCGGGGCTGGCGTCCGTCGTCGGCTACGCCGGCAGCGGCAAGTCCGCGATGTTGGGCGTCGCGCGCGAAGCGTGGGAAGGGCAGGGCTACAAGGTGCGCGGCGCGGCGCTATCGGGCATCGCGGCGGAAAACCTTGAAGGCGGGTCGGGCATCCAGTCCCGCACCATCGCCAGCCTTGAACACGCATGGGGGCAGGGGCGCGAGCAGCTAGGCCCCAGGGACGTGCTGGTGGTGGACGAGGCCGGCATGATCGGCTCGCGCCAGATGGAGCGGGTGCTGTCCCAGGCACGCGACGCCGGGGCTAAGGTCGTGATGGTGGGCGACCCTGAGCAGCTGCAGGCGATCGAGGCCGGCGCGGCGTTCCGCAGCGTCACCGAGCGTCACGGCGCGGCCGAGATCACCGAGATACGCCGGCAACGCGAGGACTGGCAGCGCGACGCTACGCGCGCGCTGGCGACCGGGCGCACGGGCGAGGCGATCCATGCCTATGACGGCATGGGCATGGTTCACGCGGCCGACACGCGCGAACAGGCGCGGGCCGAGCTGGTGGACGGTTGGGATCGTGCGCGCCAGGCCGAGCCGGACAAGACCCGCATCATCCTCACCCATACCAACGCCGAGGTGCAGAGCCTCAATGGCGAGGCGCGCGACCGGTTGCGCTCATCCGGCGACCTTGGCGACGACGTGACGGTGAAGGCCGAGCGCGGCGAGCGGCAGTTCGCGACCGGCGACCGCATCATGTTTCTGCGCAACGAGCGCGGCATGGGGGTCAAGAACGGTACGCTGGCGACGATCGAGCGGGTATCGCCTGAGGGCATGGCGGTGCGCCTCGATGACGGGCGCGGCGTCGCGTTCGACCTGAAGGATTACGCCCATGTCGATCACGGCTATGCGGCGACGTTCCACAAATCGCAGGGCGTGACGGTCGATCGGGCGCACGTCCTCGCCACCCCCGGCATGGACCGGCACAGCGCCTATGTCGGCATGTCGCGGCATCGTGACGACGTGCAGCTCCATTACGGCCTCGACGACTTCGCCGATCAACGCCAGATCGTCCGCGCCCTGTCGCGCGACCGGGGTAAGGACATGGCGGGCGATTACGCCAAGCCCGAGCAGGACCAGGCGCGCGCGTTCGCCGATCGGCGCGAGATCCGGTTCCCGGAACTCGCGCGTCAGGTGGCGGCGAAGGTCCGCGACAAGGCGCGGGGCATGTTCGACGGCTTCCGGCCGAAGCCTGCGGCCGAGAAGGCGACCTTGCCGGCGATCGACCGTCCCGCCACGCCCGACCAAGGCAAGGCGATCGAACGCTACGCGCGCGCCGCGGCCGATATAGAGCGGATGCGCGCGAAGGATTTGCCGGTGCTGCCCCACCAGGCCCAGGCGCTTGAGAAGGCCGGCGCGGCGCTGGACCGCACCCGCCCGGACGCGGCGCGCGACCTCGCTTCCGCGCTCGCGCGCGATCCCAGGCTGACCGAGCAGGCCGCCCAGGGCAACACCGCCGGGGCGGCGCGGGCGATGGCCGAGGAAGCGAGGGTGCGCGCCAACCCTGAGCTTCGCGCCGGCAGGTTCGTGGAGAGCTGGCGCGCGATGGGCGAGCAGCGGACGCGATTGGAGAAGGCCGGCGATCGCGAAGGGGCGGAGCGGCTGCGCGGTCGTATGGAGAAGCTGGCGGGCGGGTTGCACCGCGATCCCCAGCTCGAATCCGCGCTGGCGAAGCGCGCGCCCGAGCTGGAGCTGAAAATGGAGCGGGGCCGGTCGATCGGGCAGGAACTGACGCAGCAGATCGGCGGGCGCGACCGCGACCGCGGCATGAGCTTGTAGAATATGATGGACGACGAGCAGGACGGAGAAACCGCGGCCGAGGCGTTCGCGCGGGTGGAGGGCGAGCTGGCGCTGTTGCGGCGCGCGGTGGAGCGGCTGGCGACCGAGCGCGCCGAGCCCGAGCAGCCCGACTATAGCGAGACGTTGGGGCGGATTGCGAAGGCGATCAACAAGCTTGCCGAGCGCATGGACGTGCTCGCCGAGAGGCCGGGCGTCAGCATCACGCCGGACGGAATCGCCCGCCAGATCGCGGCAGCGGGGGTGACGGTCAGGGCGGAGGACGCGAGGACGATCGCCACGGCGCGGAGCAGCCTGGACGAGGCGGCGCGTCGTTTAAACGGCCTGGTTGCGACGGCGACGACAGCGCGGGAGCAGAAGCGCCGGCTCGCGTGGACGGCGATCGGCGGGGTGGTGATCGGCATGATCCTATGGGCGGCGTTCGCCGGTGCGGTCGCGCGCGCCGCTCCCGAAGGCTGGCTATGGCCCGAGCGCATGGCGGCGCGGACCTTGCGGCTCGACACCTGGGAGGCGAGCCGGCGACTGGCGGCCGTGAGCAAGCCCGAGCAGTGGAACGCGATGATCCGGGGCGGGCTGTTGATGCAGGAAAACCGCGCCGCGATCGAGCGGTGCGGGCGCGACGCGGCCCAGACGGGTGAGCCGGTGCGATGCACAGTCAGGATCGGGCCGGTGGAGCGGAGTAGGAAATGAGCAGCGACCCGGAGTTAGACCGCTGCCCGCACCTATTCCGCCAAGCGCTCGATGATAGGACAATCTGGCCGATCATCCCCGTGGCAGGCTTCGGCGAGCGCAGTAAGGGAGCGGCGCATGGCGTCCAGCGCGCGCGCCTTGCGACCCAGCTCGGCCGCGCGCGCTTCCGCCAGTGCCTTCACTTCAGCGCTTGCCCGACCGCGATCCGACCACAGGGCGAGCAGCGTGCGGATTTCCTCGATCGGAAACCCCAAGTCACGCGCATTGGCGATGAAGCGCAGCCGGTGAACATCGGCGTCGCTATAGTCCCGGTAGCTGCCGCGCCGGGGCGGCGCGGGAACGAGCCCGATCTTTTCATAGTGGCGGATCATGCGCTGGGAGACGCCGCTGGCGTCGGATGCCGCCCCGATGTTCACAGCTTCACCGCATTGAGCCGCAGCGCGTTGAGGACGACGGTGAACGACGACAGCGCCATCGCCGCGCCAGCGATCATCGGCGACAGCAGCAGGCCGGCGACGGGATAGAGCACGCCGGCAGCGATCGGCACACCGATGCCGTTGAACAGGAACGAGAAGAACAGGTTTTGCCGGATATTCCGCATCGTGGCGTGCGCGAGCTTGCGGGCGCGCACGATCGCCGAGAGATCGCCGCGCGTGAGTGTCATGCCGGCGCTTTCGATCGCCACGTCCGTTCCCGTGCCCATCGCCAGGCCCACGTCCGCAGCCGCCAGCGCCGGCGCATCGTTGATGCCGTCGCCGGCCATCGCCACCCGTGCGCCGCCAGCTTTCAGCTCGGCAACGATCCGGGCCTTGTCTTCCGGCCGCAGATCGGCGCGGACTTCATCGAGTCCGCCCACCGCGCGGGCGACGGCATCGGCCGTGGTGCGATTATCCCCCGTCAGCATCACGACCCGCAGCCCTTCCTTGCGGAGCGCAGCGATCGCTTCCCGGGCATTGGCGCGCACCGGATCGGCGACCGCGACCATGCCGGCGAGCGTCCCGTCAACCGCGACCAGCATGACGCCCGCGCCTTCGCGACGGCGACGATCGGCGGCTTCATCGAGCGGGGCGGGGTCAGCTCCGATCCGGCGCATCTGCGCGGCGTTACCGATTACGACCTGGCGGCCGTCCACCTTGGCGCTGACCCCAAGGCCAGTTTGCGAGGCAAAGTCCGCGACCGCGCCAAGCTGCAATCCGCGTTCCTTGGCGGCGGTGACGATGGCATGGGCGAGCGGGTGTTCGGATTGGGCCTCGACCGCAGCGGCGAGCGCCAGCAGCTCGCCTTCGCCGACCGCGCCCGACGCCTCGATCGCGACCAGCTTGGGCTTCCCTTCCGTCAACGTGCCGGTCTTGTCGATCACGAGCGTATCGATCTTCTCCAGCCCCTGGAGGGCTTCCGCGTTCTTCACCAGCACGCCGGCACGCGCGCCGCGTCCCGTGCCGACCATGATCGACATGGGCGTGGCGAGCCCCAAGGCACAGGGGCAGGCGATGACGAGAACGGCGATGGCGTTGAGCAGGGCATGGCCCATGCGCGGTTCAGGGCCGACCAGCGACCACACCACGAACGTCGCGATCGAGATCAGCACGACCAGCGGCACGAACCAGCCCGACACCCGATCGGCGACCGCCTGGATCGGCGCACGGCTGCGCTGCGCTTCCGCGACCATGCGGACGATGCGGGCGAGCATCGTATCGGAGCCGACTGCGCGCGCTTCCATGACCAGGCTGCCCGTCGTGTTGACGGTGCCCCCGGTGACAGCCGCATCGACTTCCTTGAGGACCGGCGCGGGCTCCCCGGTGAGCATGGATTCATCGACGGAGGACCGGCCCTCGATCACCACACCATCGACAGGGATCGCTTCGCCGGGGCGGACCCGCAGCCGATCGCCGGCGGCCACGTCGGCAAGGCCGACTTCTTCCTCAGAGCCGTCCGCTCGCAACCGGCGCGCCGTCTTGGGGGCCAGGTCCATGAGCGCGCGGATCGCGCGCCCCGTTGCCGCCCGGGCGCGCAGTTCGAGCACTTGCCCGAGCAGCACCAGCGTCACCACGACGCCGGCGGCCTCATAATAGACCGGGACCATCCCGCCATGCGTGCGGAAGGTGGCAGGGAAGATGCCGGGCGCGAGCGTCGCGACCAGGCTGTAGAGGAACGCCGCGCCGACCCCGATCGCGATCAGGGTGAACATGTTGAGGTGGCGGGTGCGGAGCGACTGCCATCCTCGCACGAAGAACGGCGCACCCGCCCACAGCACGATCGGCGCGGTGAGCGCGAGTTGGACCCAGGGGGAGGCGGCCGGGCTGACCACATGAAGCCCGAGCATTTCGGCGACCATCGAGACGATGAGCAACGGGACCGAGAGCGCGCCCGCGACCCATAGCCGCCGGGTGAAATCGATCAGTTCGGGGTTGGGCGCATCATCAAGCGACGGTTCTTCCGGTTCGAGCGCCATGCCGCAGATCGGGCAGGTCCCCGGCCCTTCCTGCCGGATTTCCGGGTGCATCGGGCATGTCCACATCGCTCCTGGCGTCGCCATTGGCGCGGGACGCGGCTTGGCGCTCACATAGGCGTCGGGATCGGCGACGAACTTGGTCCGGCACCGCGCGCTGCAAAAGTGATAGGCATGGCCGGCGTGCTCGGCATGATGCGTCGTCTTTTCCGGATCGACCGTCATCCCGCATACCGGGTCGATGACCGTCACCGCGGCATCTCCCGCGCGTCCACCCGAGCAGCATCCGCCCGCTTTGGCGTGACGGTGTTCATGCTCGACAGGAGCCGCGGCGGCCAAGCCGTCCCCGGCACGAGCATGAGAATGAGGGTCGTTCATGGCGCAACTCCTTCGACCCGAGAGCATGTAGGGTCTGACACCATGTCAGGGTCAAGGTTTACCCGATCGTCTGCTGAGCCTGCCGCGCTGTAGTCTCTTTCCCAGAGGGTCGCGATGGCAGGAGGTCAAAACCGGTCGGATAAGACGTGGGAGGTAACCCCCGCCTTTCTGCGGCTTTGAGCGGTGCATAACCCCGCTCATAATAAACTCAGCGTCGGGTATTAATCGCGTTGAATCTCCGCGACACGCCGCGTAGCGGCCAGTTCGAGGATGCGGCCGATGACGGTATCGTAGAGCTTGGGCGGGATGAAGCCGTAGGCGAAGCGATCCTTGCTCCCAGGTACGGGCCGAATATCATAACCGGGCCAGGCGAACTGGTTCACTTCATCCAGCACTATCCAGGAGCGATCGTCATCGAGGCCGAGCGCCTGCTTGACGCGGGGTGGTAGCTCAATCGCCTCCCCGTCCTTCGCTGGCGGGGTGTGCGTGATCGGTGCGACCGTCACGCGCGGGGCACCACCCTTGGGGCTTTGCACCGCCAGCACGATGACGCTGGGGCGGACCTTACGGCCTTCCTCCTGTCCTTTGCGATGCTCGTGCCGCCATAGATAGGCATAGGGAATGACCAGGCCCGGTTCCGGGGTGGGAAGCGACAAGGCTCAATCCATCAGCGCATTGAGATGGTCGTGGCGAGGATCCATCCGTGATGCCGCCAGTGCCTTCAACGTCGCGCCGTCCAGCTCCTCGACCGCCAGGGCGGTAGGGGCCATCGCCTTGAGGCGCTGGTATTCGTCATAGTCGCGAGCGGACACGAAGTAGCCGGTAACTCGATTGTGCGTCACCACGGCGACCGGCTCGCGTTGAGCCTCTTCGCGATACCGTCCAAAATTGCGGGCGAACTCTGTCGCAGCCACCTGTGTCATCGTGCCCTCCTTGGCGTCGGAGACGGCATACACAAAACGCGCGTTTTTCGCAAGCCGGCTATTCAGGCTAATGATCTGCCTCTAGAATGCTATCGAACGGCACAAGCATCCGGGGGGACTCATGAGATTCGGCTTTGTATTTACTGTGGCAGCACTTGTTTGCGCCGCGCCAGCCTGGGCGGGCACCAAGCTGTGGGGCGACTTTGAAGCAGGTATGACGCCGCAGCAGGTTGTCGATGTGGCAGTGAAAATCCCAGGTGTGAATGGTGCGAAGATCAAGCAAAAAAAGGACCGCGTTGAGGTCGATGTTAGCCACGGCATGTATTCTAAGTTTGAAGTGGCCGGGAAAAAGAGTCGTTTGAACTTCTCTTTCCGCAATGGCGTATTGTTCGCTGTTGAGATTTCGCCGGAGCCTTATGAGTTTGGAACGCCGGGATGCATCCAAGGCGGCGTTCAGGCCTTCCGCTATTATGACGCACTGCTGAATACCAAATACGATCAAAACTATAATCCAACTCCTGATGTGGACGATAGCCAGGTCAATCTGATGATTGCGCGTGCCAATCTCGCGACGCTGAGCAAAGAGCGATACACGGTGCCAGTGGACAGCATGGCCGCAGGCTACACCGATGGAAAGGTGCAGATCATAAACCGAGTTCGCTTCGCTTATCTGACAGTCGGGCTATGCGGTCGTCAGGGTAACTTACGCGGTTCTACCTCCCTCAGCTATATGGACAAGGCTGAGTTTGAGGCGGCGGCAAAGATGAACCAGAATAGTCGCGATCAAGCTGTGACCAATCTTGGTAAGGACCTGTAATTCCTTCAACGAGACCGCAGCGAGATGGAGCTTTAAGGAATCTGTGCGACAATGAAAAGTCGGTAGCTAGAATATTCGATACGAAAAGTTTGACCAAACCGGGCGGTCAAATCTATCGTACAATAAGCTCGCTACCGAACTATATTACTATAGACGGCTCTGTTGCAAAAATCGTGAAGCTTGAACATGCTTGGCGGAGATTGGACGGACGGAACGATGACGGATTTCAAGTGGCGCCATTTCCAGGGTGATGTGATCCTGTGGGCGGTGCGCTGGTATTGTCGCTATCCGATCAGCTATCGCGACCTTGAGGAAATGCTGGCGGAACGCGGCATTTCGGTCGACCATACGACGATCTATCGCTGGGTCCAGTGCTACGCCCCGGAGATGGAGAAGCGGCTGCGCTGGTTCTGGCGGCGTGGCTTTGATCCGAGCTGGCGCCTGGATGAAACCTACGTCAAGGTGCGGGGCAAGTGGACCTACCTGTACCGGGCAGTCGACAAGCGGGGCGACACGATCGATTTCTACCTGTCGCCGACCCGCAGCGCCAAGGCAGCGAAGCGGTTCCTGGGCAAGGCCCTGCGAGGCCTGAAGCACTGGGAAAAGCCTGCCACGCTCAATACCGACAAAGCGCCGAGCTATGGTGCAGCGATCACCGAATTGAAGCGCGAAGGAAAGCTGGACCGGGAGACGGCCCACCGGCAGGTGAAGTATCTCAATAACGTGATCGAGGCCGATCACGGAAAGCTCAAGATACTGATCAAGCCGGTGCGCGGTTTCAAATCGATCCCCACGGCCTATGCCACGATCAAGGGATTCGAAGTCATGCGAGCCCTGCGCAAAGGACAGGCTCGCCCCTGGTGCCTGCAGCCCGGCATCAGGGGCGAGGTGCGCCTTGTGGAGAGAGCTTTTGGCATTGGGCCCTCGGCGCTGACGGAGGCCATGGGCATGCTCAACCACCATTTCGCAGCAGCCGCCTGATCGGCGCAGAGCGACAGCCTACCTCTGACTGCCGCCAATCTTTGCAACAGAGCCGCCTAGCCGGCCAACGCTTTAATGCCTGACGGCAAAACACCGCTTGACCCAATCGAAGCACATAAACTGAAGCGGCATACCAAGCCGAACCGTTGGACGCGCCTTCGGCGCGGTGCTCCCGGGAGGAGCATGCGATTTCTGTTGCGCCCAAATGGTCGAGCTGCCGTCCGGTCGAAGCGTATTTTCGGCTTGAGCACGACCGTAGCGCACCGGTCTGAGCGAAGTCGGGCTTGCTTGTTGCCTGCATCCTTCCCTTTCTACCTGATCGACCCTCGATTTCGCCGCGGCCGAGGCGAACTGGCGCCGATCGCCACCTTGTAACGAGAGCCCCACCCCGCCGATGTCGCTGGACCGCGAATGCCGAGGCACCCCGCGCCTTCGACCAGTTACACCTGTGACGATGGGAACATGGGCGCTTGCCGCCTTCTACGATCAAGCGAATAACCGGCTGCGCCTACGGTTTCCGCTGCGCGGACCCTCCGTTTTTTTGCTTGATCGCGGCGGCAACGCGCCCCTTCAATTCCCATCAGGAATTACCCTGATCGATAGAAGGGCAGGACCATGCAGAACATCGCGGAGTTTCGGATCATCGGCCGGGTCGGCAAAATCACCGAGCATGACAAGGTGACGAAGGTCAGCGTTGCCGCCAACTACAACCGCCAGGAGAATGGCGAGTGGATCACGGACACGCACTGGAACGAGGTGACGGTGTTCGGCAAGCTGATCGAGCGCGCCGCCAAGTCGCAGAAGGGAGACTTGGTGCATATCACCGGCCGGGTTCGGCAGAACTCCTATGACGCGCCCGAAGGCAAGCGCTACACGGTGGAGCTGATCGCCGACGGCTTCGCGGTTCTCGCTAAAGGGTCGGAGGATCGCGACTAAGCGCGGGAAGGGCCGCCTACCGGCGGCCCTTCCCGTCTTCGCAGTTCCAGCTCGACAGCCTCGCGGATGAAATCGGCTTGGTTCTCCCCTTCCCGCAGCACCGACTTGACCCGCGCCAGCGTTCCGTCTGGAAAGCGCGCCATCGTCTGATCGGCGTTAATCCGCGGGCGACCAACCGTTCCGGATTTGTTAGAGACCATCTCGTGCCAAGCGCATTGTTGATACCACCTATTGACGCGATTTAAGATACCACTTATTACATGATGCGCCCTTCATCAAGCAACGGAGCCGAAGGCGATGGACTGGGATAATCTGCTAGTGATCGGGCTTTTCGTCCTGATCGTGTGGGCCATCGCCAAAGGCGGGACCGGCTACAGAGGTGCGCGCACTTTTAGCGGTGACACTCCAGAAGAGGAGGGACGTCGCAACACGCGCACGGATTCCAACTATCAGGGCCACGATCGCTGGACCAATAATCGCTCAGATCGTGGCTGGTAGCGCGTGAAAACGATCGCCATCAATGTTGAGAAGGGGGGCGCCGGCAAGACGACGATCGCCTGCCATCTCGCGTGGATACTGGCTGATGCCGGCCATCGCGTGCTGTTTCTTGATCTCGACCGCCAGTGCAACGCGACTGAGGCGCTTGCTGAGTTCGAGAGCCTTGGCACCTGCAAGCCACTGTTCGAACCCGACTACGCGCCCCCGACTTCCCCGCCTCGGTTGTCGATTTACTCGAACCGCATGGGGGGAGAGTATGACGCAGATTACACGAAGGCGCTCG
This sequence comes from Sphingomonas sp. NBWT7, assembly GCF_014217605.1. Classification (NCBI taxonomy): domain Bacteria; kingdom Pseudomonadati; phylum Pseudomonadota; class Alphaproteobacteria; order Sphingomonadales; family Sphingomonadaceae; genus Sphingomonas; species Sphingomonas sp. NBWT7. The sequence goes on from NZ_CP043640.1 coordinate 126,578, forward strand.
CCAACATCCGGACGAATTTCCCGCGCCTTGGTCCTGTTTTCGACTTTTGTGTCATCGACACCCCTCCGTCTTGGTCTTGGATCAACTTCGCGGCGCTGATGGTGACGGACTCTCTAATTATCCCCGTCGAGTTGGGGCCGTTCGGGCCAGCGTCGACTAAACAGGTATCGGACTCGATCGCCACGGTGAACCAGCGAGCCAGATCGAAACCGATCCACGTGGCCGGTTTGGTCGCAAACCGGGTGAAGGCGAACGACCGTGCGCAGATGGAAATGCTGGCGGCGATCCGTGCGAAGGTCGGCAAAAACCTATTCACCAGCTACCTTCCCGACCGTTCGCATTACAGCCAAGCCCTCCAGGAGCATGTGCCGGTATGGCGGTTAAACAAGGACGTGCGAGGCTCGCTGCCAGCGATGCGCGCCTTCCTTGAAGAAGCCATGACCCGGATCGGGAGCCAAGCATAATGGACTTCGACAATTTCGACGTGTTCAGCGACAAGGCCAGTGTCGCCGACGCAGATCGCGTCCAGCTTCTCGATACTAATTCGGTGTATCCTGATCCCGAGAACGTGCGCAGCGAGATCGATCAGGCAAGCATCGACGAGCTGGCTGAGACGATCAGAGAGCGCGGGCAGCTTCAGCCGATTATCGTCGCGCCGAAGGATCCTGATGGGCGCTACCGGATCATGTTCGGCGAACGCCGTTGGCGCGCGTGCCAGAAGCTAGGCGTGCAGGTCCGCGCGATCGTCAACAAGAGCGACGACGTTGAGCAGGTTCGCATCGATCAATTCATCGAGAACGATCAGCGCGAGGATCTTTCGACGGCCGACATGATCCGGTTCGTGGCCGGGCAGGTTGCGAAGGGCCGCACGCTTGCTGAACTGC